>JACPJR010000033.1 GCA_016187565.1 Candidatus Woesearchaeota archaeon | reverse complement strand
TCGTGCAGGGACGTTAACATCAGCAGGAAGTAATTACTCGCTTATGCTGAACGAATCCTTGTACGCCAAGAGTCCATCTTCTGCAAGTTACACGGTTTACCTATCGTTGTTCGGGAATGACTCAGTGGGACAGGTGCAGAAAGCAACAACAAGTATAACGGTTCTTGATGGAAGCCCTACAGTTTCGTTGGATACGCAGCAAGGTGTGTGGAGCAATACCGGTAATATGACCCTAAATTGCAGTGCAACTGATCCGAGTAACAATCTGTACAATATCTCTTTATACACGAACCAGAGTGGCGTAGCTGCCATTAACCAAACGCAGAATATTAGTGGAAATGCATCGTCAGTCTCGTTTAATCTGACCAATCTTGGTGAAGGTATGTACGGCTGGAACTGTGAAGCTTATGATACTGAATCGTTGGATGGCGATGCAGCCAACACTGACGTTGGAGATACTAACAAAAGCTTTACGGTTGACATGACCTCACCGGGAAGTATTACCAATTTAACAAATGAGAGTACAGGCTTGAGTTGGATTCAGTGGAACTGGAGCAATCCAACAAACGATGACTTTAACCATACTGAAGTGTGGTTGAACAACAGCTGGCTGGCCAATGTGAGTTCTCCTACAAATAATTACGTTGCTACGGGTTTAACCAACAGCACGAATTACACCGTAAGTATGAGAACGGTCGATCATGCCGGTAATGTCAACACGACGTTTGTCAATAACACCGCTAGCACCAATGCCGTACCTGATACGACACCACCAGGTACGATAACTAACCTGACCAATGTTTCAGTAACTGATTTGAGCATTACGTGGAACTGGACTAACCCGAATGAAAGTGACTACAACCATGTCGAGCTTTACGTAAATGGCAGCTTTGTGGCAAATGTGAGTTATACGATGCATAACTACACTGCCTTAGGCTTACAGAACAATACGAACTACACGTTAAGCACACGAACCGTGGATCATAGTGGCAACATCAACACCAGCTGGGTTAATCAAACCACCGCAACAGCAGTAGATACGACTGCACCGGGAACCATTAGCAACTTATTGGTTATCAACCGAGATTCGAGCTGGTTACAATGGAACTGGAGCAATGCGAATGGAGATTATAACCACAGTTTAGTGTATCTCAATGGCAGTTACCTCACCGCCGTGTATGCACCGGATCATCAGTACACAGCGTCTAACTTATTAGCAAACAGCGTCTATATGTTGAGCGTGTTGAGCGTTGATCATTACGGCAATGTTAATACCACGTGGGTCAACAACAGTGCCCAGACTAATGCCAGTTACTGTGGTGATACAAGGTGCGACACCGGAGAAAGCTGCTCTTCCTGTCCGGTAGATTGTGGTGAATGTCCGGTGGGAGAGCAGGGTGGTGGTAATGCCCCTATTGTTACGATCGTGCAAACCGAACCAAAGGTTTCGCGGGCATGGGATAAGCTTGATGCGAATGCTGAAATCACCTGGAGGATCTATGATAACACTATTGCGATTAAAGAGTTGTCGTTCACCACTAAAAAGGCAATGGAACACCCAGAAATCAGCATAACCACGTATGCTAATAGGCCCGTAGGGTTGTATGGGAGTGTTTCAGGCTTGTTGTATTATTATCTACAGGTGCAGACCAAGAATATGGACAGCAGTTCGTTTAAAGACGTTACCTTCCACGTTGCTGTTGAAAAGGCATGGCTGGATGCTAATGGACTTTCTGCTGCTGATGTTGTTGTCTATCGTTATACCAGTGATTGGGTTGCATTGCCGACCAGGAAGATAGATGAAACGTCATTGGCTGTTACGTACCAAGCTGAAACACCAGGCTTCAGCTATTTTGCGATTGCCGGCAAGAAACCAGAACCCGTTGTCGTGGAAACTCCTCCTGTGGAACAAGAACCTGAGCCTGTGCAAGAGGTAGTGCTTCTACAAGAAGAAGGGCCCAAAGAGCCAGAAATTGAACGTCCACTGGTTGTACCGAGTAATATGACTGAACCTCAGCCAGAGCCATGGACGTTTATCATACCTAAGGGGGATCTCTTGATGCTCTTTGGGTTTACGGCCTTACTCATTGTGTTCAGTGGTGTTAAGTACCTAAGGCAAAAGAAAAAAAAGGTGTTGACCAATGACCCGACCCTTTAATTTCCCGAAAGAAAAACAACAATGTGTCTTCTGTGGAAGGAAAAGAGTAAGTATTAACAGACAACGTCTCCTTGTTTGTCCCTATCATATCCGTTCACTAAAGAAGTACTCTCAGTATGAAGTCATTAAGATCTATGAAGAAATTCTGGCTGGCCATCGTAAACAATTCCCTTTAGGTTTTTGGAAATTTGATGGGAAACGCCATGCGAAAATATTGATTCGGTATTTGATTGAGGAGAAATTACGATTGAAAAACATAGAGCGATTTCCCTCATGGTTTACTCGCTTTTTCCTACAAGAATATAAGTTGCTTAGTATGCTCCATGTTGGTTTTCATTCATTGCATGCTGTTATTAATAATGCCTATCCTGGTCGGTTTAAACCGTGGCAGATGGCCTATATTTCAGAAAACTATTGGAAACAACAAAAGCATCGCATAGAGGCTGTCCATTGGCTGATCCATGAACGGTTACATATCCGCCGTCTTGGAGACGTGCCGAAAAACCTGACGTCCGCCTCCTTTTATGAACATAATTTAGGAGGAATCCTCGATAACTTCCACAAGAGGTGGTATTTTGATGCAATCGAAGAAGCATATCCTGGACGATTTCATCCATGGGAATTTAGATGGGCTCCCAAAAGATATTGGGAAGGAGAACAAGGGAAACGTCATGTACGAGAAGCAACGAAATGGCTCATTGAAGAGAAATTAAAGATCCCCATCTCTCAAATACCCACAACCATAACAACACGATTTCTCAGAAAACATCGGCTAACAAGGGTACTTGTTGCTTGCAATAATTCTCCTGCTGTAGTTATAGAGAATGCCTACCCCGGTAGATTTAAGCCTGAGGAGTTCAGACGAAGAAGAAAAAACAGATAGTTCTGTTGTGCGCACAAGAGTTGTATCATCGTAAGTGTCAGAAACCAACATGCGGATATAGCGCCTGCTGACAAGGAATTTGAGGATTTCAGCCTAGTGACTGTGTTTACTCATACCGACAGAGTAATCCTGTTTTTTTGGCTCGTTCTAGTGCATACTGGAAAAAGAGGCTGACAAGAACAAGGAGTATGACACTAACAACATAAGCATATCCAATACTTGGCCAGTTCATTGTTCCAGTCGTAATGGATTGACGAAGATTCTCGAAAACATGCGTTGTTGGAAAGAGGATAGCAATGCTCTGTGCCCATTCAGGAAGCGCTGCTAAAGGATAGAAAACACAGCTGAATGGCTGGATAACCCAGACGATACTCCATGCAAAAACCTGGATACTTTTTCCAAAAATAAAAATAAGTGCAGTGATAAATATGCCAAGAACCCATCCGAAAAGTACAAGAACAGGAATGGAAACAACAAAGGGTAATAGGCCAAGTGTTGTAATATCAAAGGCATAGACGACTGCCGTTAGAATCCACATAATCAGAAAAGTTGCTGCTGCTCGGAGCAGACTGAAAATCATGAGCGATGCAACAAGCTCCATACTTGTTATGGGAGAGGTGAATAAGTTATACACATTTCGTGACCAAAAATCCTCAAGGACATAAACAACTAAATCCTGGCACGCCCGCCAGATAAAAACCCAGAGAATAATGCCTCCCATGATCATGCTCAGCACACTTACCTCACTGATCGACTCAATAAAATAAATCGCAAATCCCCAGATAAAGACATCGATTAATGGCCAGTAGATAACATCAAAAAGACGGTCTAGCCTGTTTTTTGTAAGGTACCAGTACTTTAAAAGTAATGCTTTAATGCGATACCATTTCATCAACGATCACCTGCATTACTCGTTTTGCCAGGATGAGCAGTATCATGAGCATGACGCGTAATTTTAATGAACACGTCCTCAAGTGTCGGACGTTTAATACGCAGATCACTGATCTTATACCCATTCTTAAAAAGAGTGTTCATTAATGCATAGAGTCGTGTTCCCTTCGCATGAATATCAAAGCGTACCGTTGTTTCATTAAGGAACAAAACATCAATACCTTTGTCTTGAAAGAGTTTCTTGAGATTTTTATCTGCATTCAGAAAGTAGATCTCGACCTGTTGCATTTTAATGAGCTCTTTTAGCTTATCTGCAGTATCAATTTTGATAATTTTACCGTTGATGAGAAATGCAATACGATCGCAAAGCGCTTCAACTTCATACATATAGTGCGAGGTAAAAAGAATTGCTGCTTTGTGTTTTTGTTGGTATTCTTTAATGACATTTCTTGTCCTTTCTGCAATATCAGGGTCTAAGCCAACCGTACATTCATCGAGAAGGAGAAGTTTAGGATCGTTGAGGAGTCCTTTGCAGAGCGAAAGCCGTGTACGCTCACCACTACTTAAGGTGTTTGTTTTCTTATGCCGTAAATGAAGCATGCCAAAGGTAGCGAGTAATGCATCAATCTTTTGCTGAGGTTTCTGCACATGGTATAAACGTGCATAGATTTGGAGATTTTCATTAACACTGAGAATATCAGAAAGTCCAAAATAAGCAGAACAGATATTCATCTGAGTTCTGACATGATGGTGATGTTCAGGATCCTTTCCAAGAATACGGATTGTTCCCTTATCCTTTTTTAAGATGCCTGCAATGATATTGATTGTTGTTGTCTTTCCTGCCCCATTTGGCCCGAGCAAACCAAACATCTCTCCCTCTGCAATCTGAAAAGAGATATCATTGACTGCTTGGTACTGCTGTCCATGAGATACATATGCTTTACACAGTCCGTCAACAAGTAATGCTGCCATCGGGATCACTACAACGAGATAATAACCATTACTGACCTATGAAAATAAATGGTGGACGAGAAAAAAACTACTTCTTGAGATCCTTTGCAACTGCCTTTTCAAACTTCTCGTTTGCCTTTTGTAAGTGTTTTGCAGCATCAACGAGAGTTGTTCGCGGATCTTTGCCATCAGTCTCAAGAATGCATAGCGGTTCGCTTACCAATTGATGAGAAATGTTATAACTAGTAACGGTTACGTGCTCGTCATTTCGAAGCTCTTGTTTCAAGGAGTTCATAAATGTATGCTGTACTCCTTTTAATTCAAACACCAATCGCTTCTTATTATCCTCGAGAATACGCATTTCCATGCAGGGGAGAAATGAGGACTCATTTAAAAACCTTTGCGTTTTATGTTTTTTGGTGTTATTCCTCATTTGATTATGGGAGAATGACTACCGAACCCCCTCTACAAGGAAAAATTGACATCTGTAAAGTAGTTAAATTTAATATAACCCCCGGTTTTAGATGCCCATGTCAGAAGGATTCGTGGTCACACTGTATGGTGTTAATGCTTGCGGAAAAAGTACTTTATCGCATATAGTTGGATCTATGCTAAGAGAAGGCCTTGAACAAGAGGTAAATGTCCTAGGCACTGACTACCTTAAAGGTCCTTATCGATTTGAACATCCTGATGATGAGCGGTTTAGGTACGATAGTTATGAGTGTTGGCGACGCTTTGGTGAGCCAACGCAAAAGCATGTTATTCAGGGATTTAGGGATTACCGAGAGGCACTTGACCCCTATGTTCGAACTGCTTTTAACTTTGCTGTTGAGACAAAAAACGGGCTTGTTGTTGAAGGGGTTCATATTATTCCTACAACCGTTATGGATTATCGAGATCAGGGTACTGATGTAAGAGCAATACTTCTCTATGTTAGTGATAATGAAACTCATCTAAAAAGATTTACTGCAAAGGCTGGGCATCACTCAGAGTTGTTGACTACCTTTCAAACAAATTTTGAACGAATACGATGGATCCAAGATTACCTCCTTGAAGAAGCCGTGCGGCATGGGGTTACCATCATTAACACATGCCAAACATTCGGTAAAACGGTTGAGTCTATGAGAACAGCCATCACACGTTAATAAGACTATGGCTTGTCTATCTTCTCTAATCTCCAACACCCTACCTTAATGCGATGGATTCTTCGCTGATGATAAGCATAGGTTGCTTTCAGAGGAAAATCAAATGCCCACTGATGGGTTATGTTGTAGTTGTGATCTTTACTCAGGGCTTCAATAAATCCTTGGCTGGCAAGGCTATGAAACGTGTAAATAACTGGAGCAAGTTCCATTGCTTTCATTAAAAAAAAACGATCTGCATGTGATTTTTTAATACCAAAAGGAGGGTTTTCAATAACCGTGTCTATCGTATCTATCTGCGCCATACCCAGAGGGATTTTGATATCCTTGATATCTTGGTGCACGAAGATGATCCGTGAACCAGGAATACCAGCCTTTTCCTTGTTTATTGCTGCCTGCTGAAGTGCAGCCTCATCAATATCAATCCCCACTACTTTTTTTGCTCCTAAGATGCTTGCTCCTATGCCTAACATACCTGTCCCACAACCCAAATCAACGATGCTCTTTCCCGTGATATCTCCAAAATGGGCTGCAAGGTGGAGGACAGTGGCAGCAATCTCTGGATCAGTTGTGTATTGTTCCAGTTGATTATTTGGCAGGTCAAAGCTGTGAAGCTTTGAGAGCATAACTGCCAGTTGGGATTTACTCATGCTTGGTCTATAAGTCATAACCATGATTAGAATAACCCTCTCCATAAAAAGGTTTTTATACAGCGGAACGACTTTCGAAAAGTTTTTATATACCAATACTGATAAATAACAGTACATTGGGGGTGATATCGTTGGTTATTTTATTTGGTAAAGGAGGCGTCGCTCAAAAGGACTTTGATGCCACTGTTCGTGATTTTCAGCGGGTGATCAATTCTTTTCGTGAAGAATTTGACGATCATCTTGATGCCATTAACGAGAACACGAATGAGATTCAAACAAACTATGAGTATCTCTGTGCACTTGACGCCAAGATAGAAAAGGTAGCTGAAAAGGTTGATAGTTTAATGCTCTTGCTTGGACAGACCAAAGCAAAATCAGGACATCAGCAGTATGTTGTTCAACCGTTAACGCATCGTGAGCAGGAATTGTTTCTCGTACTCTATACCCATGAACAGGGATTTCTCTCGTATGCTGAGGTTGCCCGTAAGCTCGGATTTACCGTTCAAATGGTAGAGCAGTACATTGCCAATGTCATCCAAAAAGGTGTTCCTCTCATAAAGCGATTTCAAAATAATCTTGTGTACGTAAGTCTTGACCCAGAATTTAGGAACCTCCAGACCAAGGAGAACATTGTCCAGCTTGATGAGGATGTTGTCAAAAGCATGTAGTAAAGTTACATAAAGATTTTAGGCAATGATTAGATTTTATGAGCAAGAGGGAACGTTCCCTTTTTCTTAAATGATTTAATCATTGCTCAATAATTTTATCTCCTACCCGTTCTTGCTGAGATCGCTTAATTTTTTCATTCTTCACTACCTTTTGGAGTTCCTGGATATATTTCATCGTGGTATCCAGATTGTTGTGAACCGTTTGGATACATTTTTCAAACGCAGCTTCAAGCGTTGGTCCATTCAAACGATACCCATGCATGATCTTTGTTCCTTTAAAGTAACTTGTTTTAACAATGAGGTTGATCTCGAGCCATCGCTTGAGGTAATCATACATGGTTTGCCGGGTAATACCCGCAAAGGTACCCATTTCTTCTACAGTCATCATGCCAAGCTCTGGCTCTTTTGTTCGATGAGCCTGCTTACTCCGTTCATAAAGCTCAATAAGCACATGGTGCATCTTGTCAGTCGAGCCTTTTTTACGGGGTACAAGACCAATGCGCTCAATAATAATAAGGGCAAGTTCCTCTGAGCTTGGATTTAAGCCAGGCTCACGATTCGTCAGAACAATTTTCACAAGATCACCTCTCCCTCAAGCACGGATAGGGCAATGGTATATATAAATTTGATGCTTTGAGCAAAAATCCGGCTCTTATCCGGTTAATAGTTCCTAGTTTTGATTAAAGGTTCCAATCAAATCTAGGCAAGGGCATGTATAGAGCATTTTTAGGATGCCCCTAGCATACACTATGGCTAAAAAACGACCCTTTTTCCAAAAACAACCATTTGAATGCAAATTTCGGGATCATACCGAATCGACAGGTTCAAGAAAGATGATGATTTTTGGGATAATTTCCTACAGGTCGAAATAATACATTACCAATTGGGGATTCTACCGACAAATGAGTTTGGGGGTGTTTTACCGGTGAACCCCCCCTTATCAATGCAAAGATGCCAAAAGATGGGCAAATAGGGGAGTTGGTAGAGTCATTAAGGGATGATAACGACACATCAGCATTTGGCCGTAAATGCATGAAATTTACTTACTCATTCCTTTGTTCCTGGATTTTACGAGCATATTCGAGCTCTTGAACGCGCTGCTCAAGCAGGTAAAGACGCTCCTCAACTGCTCTATCACGTGCGTTAAAATGCATAATCCAGCCAGTCATATTCTGCTTTAATGCAAGCATGTCCTGCTTTACTTTAAGAAAAGACCATTTTATATTATGTTTAGTATCCACGTTCACACCCCCTTATTGTAATTACTGGCTAGTGATCTCATTTGAGTATATAAATATTGTTGTCCTTAAGAGTGACAAGATTATTGAATCAATACCTACAGATTATAAGCTATAAACGCTTGTAAGATTTATCTTTTGATTGAATATTTTAACTATCCCTTCTCCGCATAATTTATCGAAAGATTTAGATTTTGATTGTATCTTTTAAGCTATAAGCAGAATATATTTTGTGAAATAGCTATTTCAAATAGCAGAAAGCACTCGCTTATCTATCCATGCATTACATTCCCAAAGAACAAGATATAAAAAATAAAAAAGAATGCTGTTTACTTCTTTTTGGTTGGAGCTGGTTCTGGACAGCACATTGCCTTACACTCTGGGCAAGTTGCATGGCCAATCATGCCTATTCCTGCAATGAGGAAAAGCACGGTGTACCAATTTAATCCCCAGAATCTCCAAACGCCTAGATCTTGGAGTAAAAACAGCACTCCGACAATAAGAACAATAACGCCGCAAAGCGTCCCGCACTTCTTACACATACACATTATCACATCACCCCATTTGTAAACTATCAGTTAGAATACCTAAAGGAAGCTTGTATTTAAATCTTTTGGTTTTCCCGGACATTATTTCGTCGAAGAAGGTTGGGGGAATATGAGGAGCGGTAACTCAGTATGCTGTGGTGCGAACATGGGATGTGTTGGATCAAATGCAAGAGCACCATAGCCAGTAAAAGGAAGGAATGCTTTCAGCCATTCTACCTCTCCATATAGTTGATGAAGTCTATGCGTTTCGCATCCACCAAAAGGTTGGAACCAATCCCAGAATACATAGTCATCATAAAGCCCAATGCTCGTAACAGCATTATCTCCAACCGACTGTTCAAGCCTGAAGCCAAGTGGCTGTTGGTGATCAAAGTCCATATAAAATCCAGCCACGAATAACTCAGACTCAGCAACATACGGCACTGGATCGACAGATACATGATTACGGCCTACAAGCATAGCCACTCTTGCCCCTGCTTTAACCTCGCCAAGAATATTGCCATGCATAAAATAATCACGGGTATATATTGATCCTTTTTCTCGCTCTTTAGGTGGTAGTGCATAGTAGGCAGTCCTCGCTTTTTCCTCCTCTTCCATTGGAATAATAGTAATGCCCTGTGCATGGCATCGTTCAAGAAAATCTGGAACGGAGAGATCATCATACCAATCATGAAATTGTGAAACTATTTCATCCTTATCGAGACATCGCCTTGTTGTTCCGTGGTCCTGGGGGATGGACACACAGCCGGCATTGTACTGGGTGAAAAAGTCATCAGCAGTAATACCAAATTTGGACATTGCACCCCTTGAAACTTCGATACCGAGTACATAGCCGTTTTCCTTGAGGAGACCAAGGTAAGGTATCAAAAAATCTAACCGTGCTTCTCCTAAATGCATCTCCCCCAGTAGCAACACTTTTGTTGCGGGATCTATAACAGCCTGGGTAAAAGCCTCATAGCCGTTTGTTGTCGCTTCTTGAATCGTCGTATAAGCGTCATCCAGTGGTTTTTTTTGATGATGTTTTTGTAGAAAATCTGCGTGAAAATTTTCGTTGGGAAAGGGGTTTGGACATCGTGAAACTAAAAATAAGTTGCCCAAAGATGGGGACTCAATGAGGTATCGATCACCAATTGCATCAACAACCCGAGCATCAGGTCCTACCTTATAACTCCTGCTGAGAAGGTCACGAGAAGCATAGACCTTCTCATCATTAACAAGATTATCCAGGACAACATAATCATCAATCGAGTGCGCATCTCTCAGATCATATTCGCCAATCTTCCTGCCATCATCTGGCCAGAAGATCCGTGCATCCTTACCATCAGTCGCAATATACGTGCCTCGATCATCGTCACCATAAATGACAAGGTTCTTGGGATCAAAGAAATTCTTATTTGCTATATGAATAAAGCCATCCCTGTTTTTATCATAACCATAACGCAGGAAAAATGACTGTATCTGCTCATATATTCCCCGTTCGATAAATGACTGCATCTGCTCGTATATTCCCCGTTCGATATCAGTTCCATAAAAATTAGCCAATGCAGGCTCTGCATCCCTTCCAGTGATATCAGGTTGGCTAAAGGTAAAGGTGTTTCCATCAGGGAGTTGTATTGTTTGGGTGTTTGCCTGATGATACTGCCTAGACTCTGCATATAACCATGGGAGTGGAGCTGAAGCAAGAAGACTAGCACCAAGGATAAGTTTTGTTAGTGACCTCATTATTCTCAGAAAGAAGGGGTAATATATAAATATTTCGGATATTCACCACTTTATAGTGTTTACATCTACGGGGGGAGACATCACCAGAGATTTTGCTCCACAAGATTCCAAAAAGAGAAATGCTCCGTCCGGGATTTGAACCCGGGTCCTTGCCTCGAAAGGGCAAGATGATTGTTCCCGCAGGGATCTTGTCGATTCCTGTGCCGGACTACACTAACGGAGCAACATTCGAGTGAGAAATGGCAACCGTATTTAAACGTTGCGATGTCAAAAAGAAAATGGGCCCGGCGCGACTTTCCTCACAAAGCAACGTGGTTTGGTAGTTTCTTTGTCTATTTGAACGCACGACCACTGGCTGACTTGAGCCATTGCAAGGTGCAATGCGGCCATATAAGACCAGCGCTCCACCAGCCTAAGCTACGGGCCCACCAGGTATGTGGTTATGCTTCGCTATATAAAATTTTTGAAAGTACAAAAATTTAAAAAGAAGGTCTTTTTCCACAGCACTTATGGCACAAAATATACTTCTTGAAATTAAGAGCACGGAAGATTCGTGCGATAAAAAAATTCAAAAAAGCATTGCGGACAAAGAAGAGCGACTAAAGGCTGCAAAGGTTGCATCTCTCCAGAAACATCAAAAATGGAAAGATCAGCTTGACGATGAGTATGACGCAAAATTAGAGAAGTATCAGAAAGATCTCGGAAAGAGTAAAGAGAAGGTTCTCGCTGCTTTTGTGAGTGAAGCTGAGAAACTTGAGCGGGATGCTAGCAGCAAGCTTCCACAGGCTTCAGAGCTACTTTTTAAAGAAGTCATGATAAATGCCTTAGCTGAGAAAAGAACAGCGGGAAACAAGGAGTAATTCTTGAGGAAGAGCATGCTGAGAACAAAAGAACTATCAAAAGTAGCGTTATATGTCACTGAGAGCAATCTCAAGGCAATGATTGACGAGCTGCATTCTCTCAAGGTATATCACATTGTTACTGAAAAGGATTTTTGGAATGGAAGTCTCTTAAAAAACGGAAACCCTGTTCTTGAGACACCTTCTCCTCTTGCCCGTGCAGAACACGTATCTGAAGCATTG
Organism: Candidatus Woesearchaeota archaeon; assembly: GCA_016187565.1. Lineage (NCBI taxonomy): Archaea > Nanobdellati > Candidatus Woesearchaeota > Candidatus Woesearchaeota archaeon. The sequence continues at coordinate 26,465 of JACPJR010000033.1, read as the reverse complement.
AACAAGATAAATGCGGTACTGTCCTTTCTCGCCATTCCCAAACAAGAAATAACATCGACAAAAGAAACGCTGAAGGAACAAAAACCTGCTCGGGATGATAACAAACAGGAGAAGTATGCAGCAGAGAAAGAGATTGCAGAAAGTATTGCGCGTGTTGAAAAATTATACACACAAACATCCTTCCTTTTGGAACAGAAAAAAAAACTTTCCACAACAGAGGGAGAGATAAACCAACAGCTCTTAACACTTACTCCTTTCAAGGAAAGTATTGTCCAAGATGCCTCTCTTGGCATGCTTGTCGAGACTATGAGTTCTCAGGCAACAAAAGCAAACGCTCCTTTAATGATTATTGGTTCAATAAAAGAGAAAAATAGCGATGAATTCAAGAAAGAACTGACAAAAATCGCAAAAGCATTGGTAATCTGGACAGGTAATGATCCAACCGGAAATGGAACGCCAGTCGTCATCATTACCTTGCAGAAATACAAAGAAAAAATTGAAAAGGCAATAGCACCATACACCTTTACTCCCCTTGACCTTCAAGGATATATACAAGAGCAAGCATCATTGCGCGGAGCAATAGAAACACTGGAACAAGCAAAATCCCAGCTAAACAAAGACTTAGCGGATATCAATCAGCAGAAAGAGGAAATAAAAAAATCCGTGACTGAAATCATCAGGGATAATACTATCCTTACGAGAGAACTTGAAAAATTAGAAGCACCACTACTCTTTCGCAAAACCAAGAGAGTTTATTGTGTGAAGGGATTCGTACCCAGCGATAAACTCATGGAACTACGAAGAAGGCTTAAGGAAAGGATAGGGAATGCCTATTACCTAGAGGATGAAGCAATCTCGCGAAAAAAAGATGCTCCAGTCCTCTTAGAGAATCCAGGAGCGGTAAAGCCATTTGAGATGTTTCTTAATCTCTATGCGTTGCCAAAATATTCAGAGATCGATCCATCCATGATAACCTTCCTTACCTTCCCGCTTATTTTCGGAGCTATGTTAGGAGACATAGGGTATGGAATAATAACATTGTTGATCTTTCTGGTTATGAAAAAATTCGTGCCACAAATCAAGGGCTTTCTTAATATCCTTATCCTTGCATCATTATGGACCATACTCTTCGGCGTAGTGTTTGGCGAGTTTTTTGGTACCGAAGTAATCTTAGGCTACGAGCTCCATCCCTACATTCACCGTCTCGAAGACATAAACCAACTTCTTGTCTTTGCAATTATCATCGGGATTGTGCACATCAATATTGGACTAATCCTTGGCTTTATCAATGAATACCGGATGCATGGTTTCAAGGCAGCATTTTTAGAGAAAGCAAGCTGGATGCTTCTCCAGATAGGCGCAGGAGCAATTGGCTATGGTATCTATGCAGATACATCAATCTTTCCTGGAATCATCATCGTTATCGTAAGTGCTGTTCTTATTTATGCAGGTGAAGGAGTAAAAGGACTTGTTGAACTTCCCGGAATCTTCAGCAATATTCTTTCCTATGCGAGAATTATGGCAATAGGACTTTCCTCTGCAGCGCTTGCTGTTGTTATCAATGAATTTGCAGCTGAATTGTTCCATCAGGGGATCGGAGGAATTATCGGAGGCATACTTTTGCTTCTCGTTGGTCACTTCATTAATATCCTCCTCGGACTTTTAGGACCATTTTTGCACTCACTCCGACTTCATTATGTCGAGATGTTCAGTAAATTTTATAAAGGAGGTGGAAAACCATTCCACCCATTCGGTATAGAAGAATAAAGAGCTTGCATGAGCATGATGTGATTTGTCATGCAAGTATAACATAAACACGGAGGTTAAAAACATGGCAGGAATTGAAACTGCATTAATAGGACTAAGTGCTGCTGTTGCAATCGGTGCAAGTGCAATTGCTACAGCACTAGCAGAGAAATCTATAGCAACTGCTGCAATAGGAGCAATGGCGGAGAAAGAAGAACTGTTTGGAAAAGGGTTAATTTTAACAGTTATCCCTGAAACAATTATCATCTTCGGACTTGTCGTTGCGATTATGATTATTGGTCTTGCAGGCTAACGCTGGTAGAAAATGGCGATTGAAGACATAAAGCGAGAGTTACTTGCAGAGAACCAGAGCAGGATAGCAGCAATCCGAAAGCAAGGTGAAGATGAGATCAAAAAGTTAGAGCAAGAACTAAAGCAGAAAGGCGAGGAATACCGGCAGCAGAAAGAACGAGTATACGCTCAGGAGAAATCCCAGCTTGAAGTTAAGGAGTTATCAGAAGTTACGCTCCAAGGCAAGCGAATGGTGCAAGAGAAAAAGAAAGAGATCCTGAATAAGGCAATAACACTTGCACAGCAGAAGCTCGAGAACCTCGATGCAAAACAAAGAAAACAAATCATTGAGCATCTGCTGGCGGACATCCAGAAAGAAATTAGTGTTGGGCTCATCTATGCCAATGACGATGATGCTAAGCTTCTCAAGGGCTACAAAGTAAAGTCTGCTCCTCTTGTTGGTGGCATTATTGCAGAAAACGAAGACGGAACTATACGTGTAGACTACAGTCTTGAGACCATGCTTCACCATGCAAGTCAAGAAAAACTGGCAGAATTGTCCAAGTTACTCTTTGCCTCTCCAGTCAAGGGTAATTAAGTATGAGGAGTACTCCTCCTCTCCTGGTGCTGAAACATGATACGCTTGAAATTTTATCCCTATGCATACGTAAGAGTTCAGGTAATGAAAAGTCTCCTGCTCACCAGAGAAGACTATGAAAAACTTCTCAAGATGGGTCTCCAGGAGATCATCCATTATCTCCAAAATAAAGGCTATAAGGAGTTCTCTGAACTCTCCATGAGATATACGGGGATAGAGTTGCTTGAACGAGCACTCAAGCAAAATCTGACGAGAACCTATATCAAGCTGAAACAAATTTCTGATCCAGGATTGCGCGAGGTTATTGAACAATACCTAACCCGATATGATCTCTTTAACATGAAGACTATTACGCGAGGTATCTTCACGCATCAAGCAAAGGAAGAAATCCTGACTCTTCTCGTCCCCGTCGGGAAATATGATCTTGAGTTTTATGAAGAAATGATAGACAAGAGAAGTGTGCGTGAGCTTTTTGCAAAGTTGAAAACAAGTATATTTAAGGATTACATCAATGGAACTCATCTGTATAAAAAGAATCTTGATGCACTTACCCTTGCTGATTTGGCAGAAATAGAAACTGCCTTTGACAAGGCGTACTTTATGTATGTGCTCAACTTCTTTTCACAGATAAAGAAGCAGGGAGAAGCCATAAAGCGATTAGTGTATCACGAGATTATGAATACGGATATACTCACGCTTATGCGCCTTAAGAGAGAAAATAGAGATCCAAAAATAATTGCGCAGTATCTCATACCTGTCGATGAGAAATTTGATGCCCTGCTCAAGCAAATAATAGAAACTGGAGAAAAAGAAATGTTCATCAATCTCATACGAAAAGAATTACGAAAGGTTATCACCAAGGAATTAGAAGGGGAGTTTGATCGAGCCCTTAATGATTATAAGAGTACAAATACCTTAGTAACAACCGAGCGACTGCTTAAGCAAAATGCGCTTGCGAGAACAAGAACTTCGTCCCACACCGATGTACTGTCGGTAAATGGTATTGTGTCATTTATTTTTTCGAAAGAAATCGAGATTAAAAATATCCATACCATCTACAAGGGAAAAGTATTTGGCATTGATGAGCACACGCTTCGGCAGTTTATTATTATCTGATTATTATCTGAGGTTATCACCAGTGGAAGAGAAACAAAAAGAATCATGTGGAGAAATTGCGGTGTATGGAAAAGAGGACTTTTTGCTTGGTTTTATGCTCGTTGGCATTAAACACGTTTATACTGAGAAGGAAAATACAACAGAAAATGTCAGCGTTATTAAAAACCTCCTTCATGATAGTACCGCGGGAGTGCTTGTGGTGCAGGAGGAAGCCTACCATAATCTTCCAGTTCGTAGCCAAGAGGATCTCTCAAAATCTATTAAGCCAGTAACTGTTATCTTATCAAAGGAATCAGGCATTGGAAGACTCAGGGAAATTATCATTAAATCTATTGGTGTTGATCTCTGGAATCAATAACGAGTCTGAGGAATATGAGTACTATGAATAATAAAAATCAAAGTAAACGTCAAGCAGGTGATCTAATGATGAGCAAGCGTACTAAAGACACAACCAAAAACGAGACGGGAAGTAAGAATAATAATAACAAGAGCAACAATAATACAAACAGTGGCGATGCAACAGGAGTTCTTGCACGAATAGCTGGTCCTGTGGTCGTTGCAAAGAACCTCAAGGCAAAAATGTATGATGTCGTCTTTGTTGGTGAAAAACGACTGATGGGAGAAGTTATTCAAATACGAGAAGATAGTGTGGTCATCCAAGTCTATGAAGACACCACTGGCTTAAAGCCAGGTGAAGTTGTCGTGAACAAGGGAGTACCGCTCAAAGTCGAGCTTGGGCCAGGTCTTCTGAAGAGCATCTACGATGGTATCCAACGGCCTTTACCGGTATTGCAGCATATGCAGGGTGACTATATTCTTCGAGGAGCTACTGCTCCTGCGCTGGATCAAGAAAAAAAATGGCTATTTAAACCAACGGTAAAAAAGGGAGATAGTGTTGGACCAGGCAGCATTATTGGGGAAGTCGAGGAAGTTGAGGGAATTAAGCATAAGATAATGGTTCCGCCTCAGTATACTGCAGGGAAAATTAGTGACATTAAGGAAGGAAAATTTACCGTTACTGAGCAGATTGGAACGCTTGACAAACAGCCCTTGTACTTAAAGCAGGAATGGCCAGTCCGAATGTCTCGCCCAGTAAAGGAAAAGCTTTCTCCGACGGTACCATTAATTACCGGGCAGAGAGTCTTTGATGCACTCTTTCCTATTGCTAAAGGAGGAACTGCCGCAATTCCCGGGCCTTTTGGAGCTGGAAAGACAGTCTCGCAGCACCAGCTTGCAAAGTGGTGTGATGCACAGATCATTGTGTATGTTGGTTGCGGTGAGCGTGGCAATGAGATGACTGAAGTGCTTACCGAATTTCCCGAGCTGATTGATCCAAAATCGGGAAAGCCACTTTTAAACCGAACCGTGCTCATTGCAAATACCTCAAATATGCCTGTTGCTGCACGAGAGGCAAGCGTGTATACTGGAGCAACAATTGCAGAATATTTCAGGGATATGGGATATGATGTCGCACTTATGGCAGATTCTACCTCACGTTGGGCAGAAGCAATGCGAGAAATTTCCTCACGCCTTGAGGAAATGCCCGGTGAAGAAGGTTATCCAGCATACCTCTCCACCAGACTTGCAGAATTCTACGAGCGAGCAGGACGGGTTCTTCCCCTATCTACCAAAACAAAGGATACAGGGATTGGATCAGTAACCATTATTGGGGCAGTCAGTCCTCCAGGAGGAGACTTTTCAGAGCCGGTAACTCAGGGAACATTACGTGTTACTAAATCATTCTGGGCTCTTGATGCAAAGCTGGCTCAGCGACGACATTTCCCCTCGATCAATTGGTTGACGAGTTATTCGCTTTACTATCGAACACTTGAGCCATGGTTCCTTGAAAATGTTTCTCCAGAATGGCATGAGGTATTACAGCGAGTAAACACTATCCTCCAAGAGGAAGATAAGCTCATGGAGATTGTCCAACTTGTTGGCAGTGATGCACTGCCTCCGAAACAGCAACTGCTGCTCGAGGTAGCTCGAATGCTACGAGAATTTTTCCTCCAGCAGAATGCCTACCATGATGTCGATACCTATTCTGAATTAACAAAGACCTTTACGCTTATGAAAACCATATTGTTCTTCTATGATTTAGCTATCGACGCTGGAGAAAAAGGAGCAAGAATGCAGGATCTTTTGCACATAACATCAAAGGATTTAATTGCCAATGCCAAGTTCGAGAAAGATTACCAAAAGCTGTTAACCAAAGTGAGAGAAGATATAGAAAAAGAAGTAACAGCGCTTATTAAGTAGGTGGAACAATGAAAGAGTACAAAACAATAACCCGAGTAGCAGGTCCACTCATTTTCGTGGAAAAAACACATCCTGTAGGCTATGGAGATCTTGTCAGGATACGACTGAGTGATGGAAGTCTCAAGAATGGACAAGTTCTTGATACGAGCGAAACCATGGTCGTCGCCCAGGTCTTCGAAGGGACGAGTGGCATAGGTAAAGACACACAGGTAACCTTTCTTGGAGAACCTATTAAACTTGGAGTCTCTGAAGATCTTTTGGGAAGAGTACTCAGTGGATCAGGCAAACCAATCGATGGTGGCCCAGAGATTGTTCCTGAAAAAAGAGTAGAGATTATTGGCGCTGCTATTAATCCATACTCACGACAATCTCCGTCAGATTTTATTCAAACAGGAATTTCAACCATCGATGCTACCAACACGCTCGTCCGTGGACAAAAATTGCCATTGTTTTCAGGAAGTGGACTTCCTCACAATGAAATTGCGCTCCAAATAGCACGACAGGCAAAGGTCGTTGGCCAGAAGGAGGGCTTTGTCGTTGTCTTTGCAGCTATGGGCATTACCAGCGAAGAGGCTCAGTACTTCATGAAGGACTTTGAACAGACTGGAGCCATCCAGCGTAGTGTTGTCTTCCTCAATCTTGCTGATGATCCAGCAGTCGAACGTCTCGTTACACCGCGAATTGCATTAACTGCTGCAGAATATTTCGCATTCCAGCGCGATATGCACGTTCTAGTAATATTAACTGATCTTACCAACTACTGTGAGTCTTTACGAGAGATTGGTGCAGCACGAGAAGAAATTCCAGGAAGACGAGGATATCCAGGATATATGTACACGGATCTTGCAGTCATCTATGAACGTGCAGGAATGATTAAAGGGAAGAAAGGAAGCGTAACGCAAATTCCGATTCTTACTATGCCTGGTGATGACATTACTCACCCTATCTCAGATCTTACCGGTTATATTACCGAAGGACAGATTGTGTTAAGTAGAGAGCTCCACCGAAAGGGAATTTATCCGCCAATTGATATATTGCCTTCACTCTCTCGATTGATGAATGCCGGTATTGGAGCAAAGCGAACACGAGAAGATCATAAGCAGGTATCAGATCAGCTCTATGCAAATTATGCAGAAGGAAGAGACTTACGAGGACTGGTCGCAATTGTCGGTGAGGAGGCACTTAGCGAAAGAGATAGAAAACTCCTAAAGTTTGCAGAAATTTTTGAAAGTAGATTTGTCCGCCAGGGAAGAGAAGAGGATAGAAGCATTGCTGCAACCTTAGATCTTGCCTGGGAACTTCTCTCAACATTCTCAGAAAGTGACTTGATCAGAATAAGCCCTGAGTTGAAGAAAAAATACTACAAGAAAAAACAATAATGGTTAGAATAATTAGAGCTAAATAACCAGATACCATGGCAGATATAAAACCAACACGCTCAGAGTATATGAAGCTGAAAAACAAGATTAAGCTTGCCAAGTCAGGTCATAAGCTCTTGAAAAAAAAGCGGGATGGTTTAATCATTGAGTTTTTTGAGCTCCTGAAAAAAACAAAAAATGTCCGTGAAGAGCTCACTAAACATTACCTTAACTCGCTGCAAAAGATGAACACAACACGGTTAATGATGTACGACTATGAGATTAAGTCGTTAGTCATGAGCATTCCGTATGCACCCGAGTTTGAGGTTGGAAGGAAAAATCTTCTTGGGGTTATTGTACCAACCATTACCAGAAAATCTTCTATTGTCAAAACCATCGCTGAGCGTGGGTATGGTATTTTCAATTCTCCTTCTATTGATGAAGCATGCGAATCCTATGAGCGTCTGATGGACAAAATTCTGGAAGTAGCAGAAATAGAAACAGCAATGCGTAAAATTCTTGAAGAAATTGAAAAAACAAAACGTCGAGTAAATGCACTTGAGTTTGACGTCATCCCTCGCATGGAACGCCAGGCAATCTTTGTCCGTATGCGTCTCGAGGAAATGGAACGAGAGAGTTTCGGACGATTAAAGCGCATCAAAGCAAAGAGTGGGAAGTAATAACTTCTTATATTTTCTTATAAATAAGAGTAAACCATTTTCTGAAGGCATTTGCAATATCTTTGTTATCAATCATAAAACCTGAAGGGTATTTTTCTTTCCATAGAACTATTGCAACTTTATTTCCAAAGATATTAACTACGCCATTTGAATCAAAGCCTGCAGGAAGTACTTTTCCCTGAACTTTATGTCTACTTAATATTCTTTTTTTATATTCTTTCTTATCCCAGAGACATATCCAATTCATTCCTTTTTTTATTCTTTCCTTTTCAAAATTTGGAAGAAAGTACTGCAACTCAGAATAAATTAACGCTTTTGCGCCAAGAACCATTATATCCTCTCCTTCTTTAAGCATTTCCGAGTGAATTGTTTTAAGTCCTTCCTTCCCCTTATATATTGATGCAGAGATTTCTTCTCTCTTTATTCCCTCAATTCTTTTTAGTTCTGGCAAAATTTGTTTCACAGCTTCCTTTTGTTCATCAACATAATCCAATAATTTTTCAGGCTCGACAGCTTGAAAATGCTTTTTGTAATCTTTAATAACATAGCTAACTAACCCTTTTCTTTGCAGTGACTCTAAGCTATCATAAACTCTTGAGCGATGCAATTCCGACTCTTTGACGACATTATGTGCACTGGTAATGCCTAGTTTTAAAAGAGAAATGTAAATAATCGATTCATTTCGTGTCAAACCCATCTTCTCTAGGTGTTTTGTATCCATCTAGAGTAACATTGTATTCCTCTATTTAAATGTTTCTAGATAGTTCTCCTTTAGAGGAGGACTAGAATTTATAATAGTCCCTTTATTCTTTTCATTAGGGGTTGAAATCATGAATAAGCAAAAAGTAACTATAGGAGTTTTAATCGGACTAATTCTCGTGATTATCATTGGCATATCAATGCTCGTCAAAAATATGAATAGTCCAACGGGTGCAGTCATCTATAATGTAAACGAGATAAATGTAGCTATTAATCCAATTCCAAATTCTGCGTTGCTATTTATTGCAGAGGAGAAAGGATACTTTAAAGAACAAGGGCTGAAAATTAATTATCACCATTTTCCAACAGGTAAATTAGCTTTGGATGCACTCATTGGTGGGGGAGCAGATATTGCAACTGCTGCAGATGTGCCTATTGCACTTGCTGGACTCGCCGAGCAAGATATCTCTGTTCTGGCAACTATCGAATATTCCAATAATAATATTCAGGTCGTTGCTAGAAAAGATTCTGGAATAATTACACCAACCGATTTAAAAGGCAAGAAGATAGCAACAACCAATGGCGGAGGTCCGCTTTTCTTTACCTATACCTTTCTTGAGAGAAATAAAATAAATATTTCTGATGTAAAATTGATTTATCTAAACCCCGGCGATATGGTTGCTGCTCTGATTAAAGGAGATATTGATGCGTTTATTGTATTTGAACCATCACCAGCAGTGGCAAAAAGAGAAATGGGCAATAGTAAAGTCACTGTTTTTGCTCCTACTGATCTCTATGGAGAGACATGGAATATAGTTACAATGAGTCATTTTGATAACCAAAATGAATATACCATAAAGAAATTTATTATAGCTCTGCTGAAGGCAGAGACGTTTTTAAAAGAAAACAAAGAAGAATCTCTAGAGATTGTTTCAAAATATTCAGGAACTGATAAACTTTTACTCGTGGACATTATGCAGAAACAAAATTATGGTGTTGTATTAAACAATTTAATTGTGGAATATCCAAAACAAGAAGCAGAATGGGCTATAGCTATTGGAATAAGTTCACAAAATAAAGCACCAAATTATTATGACATAATCGACGCAAAATATCTTAGAGAATTAAAGCCCAGTGGAGTTACCTACGAAAATGCAAAATGAAAAACAACAAAGTAATATATTTAGTGCTACTTATTTTATTTTTTCTCCTTTGTTGGCATTTTGCAGTTATTTTCTTTCATCTAAATAAAACATTATATCCAACGCCTTCTCGTGTTTTTAGCTCTTTTTTTGAATCAAAAAATTTATTTCTTGACTTGCAAACAAGTCTATTACGATTGTTATTAGGAAGTGTTGTAGGTATTGTTTCTGGGATTTTGTTTGGTATCATCACCGGTCATTTTTCCCATATTAATGAGATATTTGGTACATTTACTAATTTTTTTAGGTTTATACCACCGCTTGCCTTGGTTCCACTTTTTTTATTGTGGTTTGGGATCGGAGAAGGCTCTAAAATAGGCTTATTAGCCTGGACATGCTTCTTTCCAGTATGGATAAGCACCTATAATGGAGTAAAAAATCTTGAAAACAAATATTATTATGTTGCAAAAAGCCTAGAGATCAGAGGATTTTATTTCCTGAGAGAAGTATTATTCAAGGGATCCCTGAATTATATCCTCAATGGAACAAGAATTGGGATTGGGATAGCATTTTCAGTTTTAATTGCAGCTGAGATGATAGGCGCATATGCTGGATTAGGTTATAGAATTTTTTTCTTGCAGTCTGTCTATAGAGTTGATATGATGATAGCATACATTGTTGTTTTAGGAAGTTTAGGAATAATTATAGATCGGTTGTTCGTGTTATTATCTAAAAAGCTGACACCATGGAAAAATGACGAATAAGATCATAATAAAAGATGTATGTATGAATTTTGGAGAACTGAGAGTGCTGAGTGATATTTCTTTTACTATAAAGGAAAATGAATTTGCTTCAATTATTGGTCCAAGTGGATGTGGTAAAACAACGTTATTATACCTCATTCAAGGATTAATCAAACAAACAAGCGGAGAGATAATATCTGTAGGTAAAAAGGGATTCGTTTTTCAAGATCATAACCTATTTCCATGGAAGACCATTAAAGAAAATATTCTCATCGGACCTAATGAGCAATCCAATATTGATCTAATATTAGAAAAGATTGATTTAGAGAGGTTTAGTGATTTTTATCCGAGTCAAGTATCTGAAGGAATGAAACAACGTGCAGGAATTGGAAGATGTTTAGCATATAACTCAGAGATACTTCTCATGGATGAACCGTTTTGCTCATTGGATTACTTTACCAAAATAAAAGTACAAGAATTCTTACTAACACTATGGAAAGAGAGAAAACTGACCATACTTTTTGTAACACACGATATTGAGGAAGCAATAAGATTGTCAACCAAAATAGTTGTATTATGTAAATCGCCTACAAGAGTTATAGAAATAATCGACGTTGATAAAAATAAAAGTGATGCAATAAGAAAAGAAATACTTGATCTGATCCAAAAATCCTCTGATTCTACAAAGTAAACTACATCAAATGCGGCAGTCAAAAGAAAAATGGAAAAATCTGTTTAAAGACTACCATCCAAGCGCCAGATAGGAACTGGGTTTCTGTCTGACGCTGCTTCCTGTAATCTTCCGACAGGTAAATACCGTGGAGCTTGCGCAAGCCCGTTTGGATCTGCCTGAATCTGTCCTAAAATCACCGCACAATCATCCACAAATCGATCAATTGCCGGTTTGGTAGCACTATAGGTAGGCTCAGAAAGTATGCCTTTGTGGACGGGGAAAGCAACTGTGGGAGCATAATGTCCTCGCTCAAGCAATGCCTTGACAAAGTCTGCCCAGCCAATCGGTCTTGATCTGCCATCGGCGCCTACCATAGAAAGTGTGCTAAGCGGCGTGTCAAGAACAATACCCTCGTGCATAACCAATCCCTCACTATGGGGAGGGAAATGTTCACGTAATCTGCTCTGCATGTAGTTTCCGGTAAGAACTGCAGCAGCACTTGTTTCTCGAAAGCCATCTGCGCCAAGCAGAAGTGTATACGTGTAAGCCATAACATCAGCAAGGAAATTGCCATAGGCAGAAGACAAGGTACCAATAGAATCAGGATGATCAAAGGAAAGTGCATAACCCGTTTCAGTCTGCACCACCCATGGAACAGGAAGGAAAGGTGTCAGTTGCTCATTTGCACCTACATACCCTGCACCTGGGCCTCCACCACCATGGGGAACTCCAAAGGTTTTATGCAGATTAAAATGGAACACATCAATACCAAGATCACCAAATGTTACGCGATTACTTAAGGCAACAAAATTAGCGCCATCTCCATAGACCAGTGCTCCATGCTCGTGAAGTAGTGAAGTGATGTCAGTGATTTTTTCATCATAGACACCGTACGTACTCGGATGGGTAATCATCAATGCAGCAACCTCACTTCCTCGTTCTCGCATAACTGCGCTGAGTTTTTCATAATCAAGCCGTCGTTTATCATCAGAAGGAAGAGGAACAACATTGTAGCCTGCCATCATTGCTGTGGCAGGATTAGTTCCATGCGCTGAGTCAGGTATCAACACAATCCGACGCTGTTCCCGCTGTCCATTTGATTCAAAGTACTTTGCAATCATCAAGAGCGCAGTAAGCTCGCTATGGGCTCCTGCAGCTGGTTGTAATGTTCCTGCATGAGCTCCACCCATCTCAGATAAGATACGTTCAAGATCATACATAAGGGAAAGTGCTCCTTCGACCGTAGGAAGGGGTTGATAGGGATGGAGGTATTTAAAAGCACGATAACTTCTTCTGACCAGTTGTGGTGTCTCAATCATCGTACAAGAACCGAGAGGATAGAGTTTTCCTCCTTTGACAGTACTATCAACGGATATATTTGCTGCTGCTCGGTCTGCAAATTCTTCTTCCAAAGCCCTTCTTCCTATCTCAGGAAGGAGAAGACTTGCACGACGGTACTCTGACGGAAACTCAACCCGAGGTATGCTTAGCTCTGGTAATGCATAATTATTTGCACTAGGAATATGTAACTCATTGAGTGGCCGCATATTGCTCTAATCCTCCAATTAATTTATCAAGACTCCTTTTATTTCCATTGGCCTCTGTTGCACTAATGAGTAAGACATGCTCATCTCTATTTGCATAGGGAAGAGCACGAGCAACAGGAACACCTGCTAAGATTCCTTGTTGAGATACAAGATCATGAACTATTCTCTCTGCTGGCACTGGTGTCCGTACAGCAAACTCGTTAAAGAATGTTGCTTCTGGATGGAGAGGTTCAAAGCCTGATAACCGTGCTATTTTGTGGTAAAGGTAATGCGCATTGCTCGTGGAGTGTTGTGCTGCTTGTTCTAATCCCCGAGGCCCAACCAGGGCAAGGTACAAGACATTCATGACTGAAATATAGGTCTGCGTGGTACAGGCATTTGAGGTTGCCCGTTCTCTGCGAATATGCTGCTCTCGTGTTTGAAGCCCTAAGCGATAGCCTTTTTTTCCGTCCTCATCGTTTGTTTTAAGGACTAATCTTCCCGGAAGCTGTCGGAGATGCTTGTTATCCATTGACGCAATGCCAAGGATACCTACATGAGGACCTCCATACCCTAAAGGAATGCCAAAATGTTGTCCCTCACCTGCATAGATATCAGCGCCATACTCTCCAGGAGGCTTTGCCAATGCAAGTGAGATCTGATCACCACCACCATAGACAAGATACAATGCTCCTTTGCTATGTACCGGTTCAGCATGACCATTCATACCATCAAACAAACCCCAGAAATTTGGATTCTGAACAACAACGACGGCAGTGTTGTCATCAACACGATCTGCAATCTCCTCAACAGATGTTGTACCCTCACGCAAAGGAATACGCACTAATTCCATATTCCGTGGTCTCACATACGTCTCAATATTTCGCATGGCTGTTGGATGAACAGCATCAGAAACAAGGATTTTATTTCTTTGAGTAATACGACAGGCCATCAGTACACCTTCAGCCAGCGCATTTGGCCCATGATAAGACCCTGCATTCACAACGCTCATACCGGTCAGTGCAGCCATGATGCTCTGGTAATCAAAAAGCGTGGTCAGAATACCCTGAGCAGCCTCAGCTTGATAGGGTGTATAGGGTGTTAAAAAATTGCCGTGTGAAGCGAGCCGAGCCACTGCTGGTGGTATAACTCGTTGGTAAAATCCCGCTCCCATAAACATGTTAGAAGGCTTGAAACGAGCATTTGCATCTGCCAGATTCTGAACAAAGTCTGCCACCTCTGATTCAGTCATTGCAGAACGCAAAAAAGAAAGCTTTCCGTCATGCTGATGCTCCTTGGGAACAATGGCATCATAGAGCTCATCAAGAGAACTAAACCCAAGATGTGCAAGCATTGCTGCTTGTTCATCAGAACTTGCTCGAATACATGAATGTGCCAAGGTTATCACACGCATGACAGAGACACTGCTTAAAATACTTTTCTGTTTTATCGACGCTAAATTTGGTGATTTTCGCCCCCAAATGAGGACGATTTGTCACCTTAATGTTTGTTTCTACTTCCAAGCATCTTGCAACATTGCTACCAGTTCAGCTGTTTGTTGAGCAGGGAAAACATAGTGCATCTCGGTAAATCTTCTGCGGAATTGAGATACCTCTGGTCCTACGGTCATTTTGTGTTTAACAACCTCAGCGACATAGCCAGCAAGTGTCCTAAAATCTGGTTCTTTCATACCAAAGCGGGTCATCTCAGCAACTCCCATACGAATGGCGCTAGCATGGCTAAATCCTAAATCTGTAGGAGACCCTTGATTGTTGGTTATAATATTATTTCGCCGTAAGAGCTGAGCGACTGCAGGTCCATTGCCGATACCAACATTCAGAATGACCTGATGTGTCTCTGTATATCCTCGTGCTGGATTTCCTGCAACCGATAATCCTTCATCAACCAATCCTTGGGCATAGGCTTTTGCATTAGCCAATACTTGTACTTGATAGGGTTCACCGAATGCCTTAAATTCGTATGCTGCACCAAGCAAAGCAACAAGGGTTCCAAGATGATGATTACTTAATTTACCCGGAAATTCTCTCTGAAGTATTGCATTCCACAGACCAGCATACTCAGTACCCGGATCCATGCGACTGGCAATACATCCTCGTTGTGGTCCAGGAAAGGTTTTGTGCATCGATCCTGTTAATATATCAGCTCCTTCTTGAAGAGGCTGTTGAAAGTGCGGGCCGAGCAAACCTATGACATGAGCACCATCATACATGATGATTGGTCGTGGATTCCGGTCAGCAACAAAATCCGCTATCTCTCTCACTGGTTCTGGATAAATAAACATGCTCTTTCCAAAGATGATGAGTTCTGGTCTATATCGTTCAATGGCTTCCTTTGTTGCTTCAACATCAATGGCATAAGGATCTTCTGAATGGACAGGGAATGGATGGACTGCTGGCCGATCAAGGACAGGATCTATGGCTACCGTATCTCGCATAGCCCCGAAATACTGCTGACTGAGATGACCACCACGTATCAATAAATTCGCAAGGACTGAGCCCATTCGTCGAGGTTCTGTTCCCCTCATTCTTGCTCGGTTCAGCCATTGAACCATGGCACTGAACACTGCCTCATTTGCCTGCTGCCCACTGATAGGTCTTGCCTCAACTTGAGATGCGCCGAATATATCTCCCAATGCTGCCCTGACCTTTTCTTCAACCCGAAGGATAAATTCTGTTCCCTCATAGTAGGCAATATCAGCAGAATCTAACCCTAATGCCTTAAGCTGTTGATGCTCTCCATATCTTCCCATAGCATCGCAAATGGATAAGGTACGGACAAGTTCAGAGGGTGTATTCTCTGAGGGGATGAGATTAATGGTGTTATGTTGTCGGTATGCAGTTTGCTGTGCAGCTTCATGTACTAAATCTGCCGCCAACCCCGAGTAATGATCCGTTGTCAATTGTGGAGATCTCCGTGGCTGCTCAGGATGAATAATCGGATGAACATAGGGAGCTAAGGCACGCATATTGGCAGTAACAATGTACGCTAAGGATTCTCGGCCAGATTTAGGGTCACGAATAGTGAGTACTTGTCGCTCTGGCTCTCCTGCTTTTGAAGGAAAGAGTGTTGCATCAAGATAAGCAAGGGCAATAGGTCTATTGATTCTTCCTTCAGTTGGCTGACTTAAAATGCCATCCTTTGAGAATTCCCAACTAGGAACCGTTGTACCACTCGTCACATACCCTACTCTCTTACCATCCAGATACACTTCATGACCTGCTCGTGGAGGCGCTCTTCCCGGACCATCAAGGTTGTCATTCATAATCGCCAGTTCAAGTACTACACGTGGTAAAACTCGCTCTTCGAGTGGCTGATCATAGTGCACACCATGCCGTGTTCTAGCCACTCTTTCTTCAGCTTGTCTGAAGAGTGCTTCCCTTCCAATGAAGTCTCCTTTAGCATCTGAAAAGCTCACGCCAGCAATTTTAGCCAAGGGGATAGCACCTATCGGAATCGGATTCCCCTCAGGATCAAGGCCAAGTTCATGACCGTAGAGTGGAAGCGCAGCCTCTAACCGTAAGGTATCACGAGCACCAAGTCCGATAGGTTTAACACCATAATGCTGTCCGTGGTCAAGTAATGCTTCCCAGAGATTGACTGCTCTATCTGTAGGTACAAAGAGTTCATAACAGACAGGCTCACCAGTATATCCGGTACGCGCTGCACGTAGAGAAATACCGTCAAAAAAAAGGACCGAGGATCTATTTCGTTGAGGATCTGGCAACAAACCTTTAAGAGTTTCTCTCGCGAGTAAATCATTGAGAAGATGGGTTGATCGTGGGCCTTGGAGGGAGATCATTGCAAACTCACCAGAAATGTCGCTGATAGCGTAATCACCACCAATACGATGCGCCTGCAGCCAATCCCAATCTTTCTGTCTATTTGCGGCATTTACTACAACCATATATTGCTGATCACCAACGCGGTAAAGATAGGCATCATCAACCGCAAAACCATGCTCATCCGGAATAAGCGTGTATTGAGACATCCCTACGCTATCCAATGTAGCTGCATTGTTGGTTAAAACACGCTGAACATAGGGTAATGCATCACGACCAGAAACCAGAAAGCGTCCCATATGACTGACATCAAACAGACCAGCAGCAGTTCTGGTTGCTAAATGCTCATCGATAACACCAGAATACAGGATGGGCATGTCAAATCCACCAAAGGGCATCATTTTTGCGCCATGAGCAATATGCCAGGCATGAAGAACAGTCTGAGCAAGATCTCCACTATGATCTTCCATTCCAATCACCCCTCCCACATTCTGAAATTACGGTAAATAAAAGACATACAAATTATTTTCAAGAGGGAACGTGCAGAGATATATAAAATTATTGGACAAAAAACATGCGACGGGCGGGATTCGAACCCGCATCCACACCGTGGCAGGGTGCGATCCTAGCCATTAGACTACCGTCGCAGGATCATTGTTTCCTTAGTGAAGTACTAAAGGAAAGTGGGTCCGCCCGGACTCGAACCGAGGATCAGCGCCTTGTAAGGGCGATGTCATAGCCACTAGACCACGGACCCAGCACTGCAAAGGGGTCTGGAGTTCTTTTTAAACGTTTCGAAAGGTTACGTTATATGGAGCATGGTCTTCAACTCATGAATCGTCTTCTCCTTAGCACTTGGATCTTTGGTAAAGACCTCATGGGGATGTTCTTTCATAGAAAACAGTGCAAGCTCATAGAGTACACGGTTCAATGCGCTGCCCTTAGAAGTAAGTTCATATTCCACCACCAGGGGTGTTACGGTTACCACTTTCTTTGTAATAATATCACTCTTTTCAAGATCTTTTAAACGAAGAGAAAGCATACGCGTACTTAAGGTAGGATTTGCTGCAAGAAAATCGCGGAAGCGTCTTTTCTCAAGAAAAAGATCACGAATGATATTGATAGCCCATCTTCCTCTGATATACGCCATGGTTTTTTCAATAGGACAACATTTTAGCGATTTCATTCTCCTCACCTTGTTATCATTTTGTTACAAAACGTATTTATATTACAAGAGTTTACCTATGGAAACCAGTAGAGAGATATAAATCTTTCTTGGAGGTGGATAACATGTGCGAATGTAGCCAAGGTGCTAGCCAAAGTGGGTGCTGTGAAACATCAGGTAGCTGCTGTGGAAAGTCCCAAAAGTCTTGCAGTTATGAAAGTGGCTGTGAAATGACTGACATGGTTTTTCAGCTTGCCAATGAGGCATGGGCTGAGCTTCTCAAGGAGAAGATGAAAGAAGAATATGAGAAAACCATGGGAGACCACTTGCAGAAACTTGCCGAAACTGGTGTGGAAGGCTGTATGAAGCATTGGCAGGCTAAAATGCAATCGATGAAAGAATGCGAGGCATTCAAGCAAAAAGTAAACGATACGATGAGCTCCTCGTGAGCTTTCTTTTTTCTTTTATTTTGTCCTCTTATTTTCAGTAATTAATTCTCTCGGATATTTCGTAACCCTTAAATACTCCCCCTGTTATCTCAGTAATATGCTTACCAAACGACTTGGTTTTATTGGTGCAGGGAAAATGGCCTCTGCCATGATTGCTGCGTTGATTCTGCGAAAGGTGAGTAAACCAACCGACATTATTGCCAGTGCTCCCCATGAATACCAGCTTGAAGTTCTTCAGGGAAAAACCCTTATTGAGACGACAACTGATAACAAAGTAGTCGTTATTGAATCAGATATTGTCTTCCTCTGTGTGAAGCCAGCAATGATGAAAACCGTTCTTGCCGAGATTAAAGAACGGGTAACACCACACCATCTGTGTATTTCTATTGCTGCAGGCATTCCCTTGAAACAACTCGAATCTTGGTTAACGAGTTCGAAAAATCAACAGCCGAGAGTTATTCGGGTGATGCCCAATACTCCCTGTTTGGTAGGTGAGATGGCTGGAGCCTATGCCTTGGGGAGTTATGTTATTCCGGAAGATAAAACACTCATAAAAACAATCATGGATGCACTCGGCAACGTATTCTGTGTTCCTGAGGAAGATTTAGATGCCATTACTGCCTTAAGCGGCAGTGGCCCTGCATACTTTGCCCTGTTTACTGAACTGTTGATTGAGTCGGCAGTTGCGCATGGATTATCCAAAGAGGTTGCAACTGAACTTGCGGTGCAGACCTGTTTAGGAACGGGAAAACTCCTGAAAGAACAGCAACTTGCTCCCTCGACGCTCATGACGCAAGTTGCCTCACCTGGTGGCACCACTGAACAGGCCTTAAAGGTGTTTCATGCTTCTCGGTTAAAGGAAACAATTGCAAAAGCATTTGCAGCAGCAGTACAACGAAGTAAAGAATTACAACAGGCACGATGAGCGTCGCAACTCGTGAAAAGAATATTCAGGCAATAAGTAGTACCGCAAGAAATGCTTCACTGGTACTGGCAGCCCTCCCCACAAAAGTAAAGAACAACGCATTGCAAGCAATGGCAGATGCACTTGTCACAAACAAGGAGAGAATCATCAGGGAAAATCAGAAGGATATTGCAGCTGCAGAGAAGCTTGTTGCTCAAGGAAAGCTTAGCAAGGTCATGCTGAAGCGTCTTTTGATTGATGAAGTAAAGATCCGTGAGATGAAGGATGGGTTGCTTGCGGTTATGAAATTAGATGATCCATGCGGTAAAACCTTGAACGCTCTTGAGCTCGATCACAATTTAGAGCTCTACCAAGTAACCTGCCCTATCGGGGTTATTGCCTGTATTTTCGAATCTCGTCCAGAATTAGTACAACAGATTTCCAGCTTGACGCTTAAATCAGGGAATGCCATTATCCTTAAAGGAGGTTCTGAAGCAACATACTCTCATAGAGTACTCGCAGACATTTTTACAATAGCGGTTGCAGCAGGAGAAGGTATTCCTCAGGGATGGATGCAGCTTGTTGAAACACGCGAAGAGGTTGCTGAGTTACTTAAGCAAGACAGGTATATTGACCTCCTTATTCCCCGAGGAAGTGCTGCACTCGTGAAATACATCAAAGCAAACACCACAATTCCTGTCCTCGGTCATGCCGAAGGTATCTGCCATGTTTTTGTTGATCGTCATGCAGATCTTGATAAAGCATTGTCCATTACCTATGATGCAAAAGTACAATATCCGAGTGTCTGTAATGCCATGGAAACGCTCCTTGTTGATCAAGCAATTGCCCAACGTTTTTTACCATTGATTGCAAAGAAATACCACGATGCAAACGTCGAGATGCGTGGCTGTCCTAAAACAAAGGAAATCCTGAATGGCTTTTTGGTAAACACGGCAACCGAAGAAGACTGGAGAACAGAATACAATGATCTTATCGTTGCTATAATGGTAGTTGATGACCTTCAATCGGCAATTGATCATATTAATACCTATGGATCTAAGCATACAGAAGCCATTGTCACCGAACATACCAAACGTGCACATCTCTTCATGCTGAGGGTTGACGCTGCCAATGTCATGCATAACTGCTCAACACGCTTTAGTGACGGCTATCGCTATGGAAAAGGCGCAGAGATTGGTATTAGCACTGGAAAGATTCATGCCCGAGGCCCTGTAGGGCTTGAAGGATTAGTTATTTACAAATACCTTCTCAAAGGCAATGGCCAAGTCGTGGCAACCTACTCAGGAAAAAATCCCAAAGCATTTACGCACCGTCCACTCAAAGAAGAATTTAGATATTAGGGTATAGCTCTACATGTCTCAATAATATTCATACAACGTTCAGATCATGGGGGTTTTAGAGATGATTGCAAACGAAAGAAATCAAACTACTCATCAGACATTAATCGAAAAGATCATGTCACATCAGATGGGGCATGCTGTTTCTGCGGGAGAGGTTGTTGATGCACCACTCAATCTTATGTGGGGCTGTGAAATGACGGTCTATTGGGCATTTAAGCAGCTCAAACGATCAGGATTTCTTTCAGGAGCATATGATGACCAAATTACAGAAAACACAAAACGCCTCGGATTAGTGTTTGATCATTTTATTTTACCAACTCCACAAAAACTCATTCCTATTTTTGAGGATGGAAGAGCAAGAAGTCAGAAGTATGGATTTGAAATTTTTGAACCAGGCCATCAGGGAGGTATCCAACATCGACTTTTTGAAATGATGGGGATGTTAATGCCCGGTGATATTGCTATTGGAGCAGACTCTCACTCAACAAGTGGTGGTGCGCTCGGAGCAATGGCTACTGGTGTCGGATCGACTGATTTGGCAGTAGGCATACTTACCGGAAAACTTCCTCTCAAAGTACCTGAGAGCATACAGGTTAATCTTGTCGGAGAATTACGAGACGGAGTTACTACCAAAGATCTTATTCTTTACCTCGCAGGCTTATTTGATGAAAGTGGGGCAAACTATGCTGCCTTAGAATACACTGGTCCAGGCATTGATTCTATTGCTATGTACCAAAGATTTATTCCTGCAAATATGGCTGTCGAGTTAGGAGCAAAGGCAGGGCTGTTTCCCGTTGATCAAAAAACCCTCGACTATCTAGCAGCAACTGCTGAAAGGTTTCCTCAGCGAAGTAGATTTCAACCAAGGGATAGTGACTTTTATCGATCATTAAGGCCTGATGAAGGCGCTCATTATGCCTTTACTGTAGAAATAGATCTGGGAAAGATTCCTCCCATGGTTGCCTTTCCCTACTCTCCAAGCAATGCGCTCGGCATAGAACAAGCACGATACGCACTGAAGCATTGGAGCACAATGCCTCAGGCTATTCACCGGAGACTAGAGCATGTTGTTGACGGTCGTGAACCAGCAACTGTCTGGCCCATGAGCATAAATGGTGTTTACTGGGGTGGATGCACCAATGGCAGAAGCGATGATTATGCTGCTTTACGTCCCCGTATAGCGAGAGCGAGGTTTGCAGCAGGCGTAGACGTAGTACTTAACCCCGCATCAGAAGATGACATGACCCAGCTCCAGAGAGAAGGAATCTGGCAGGAATATCAAGCTGCTGGAAGTAGAACTGAGGGACCAAAATGTGGTATGTGTTTTGGAGCGAGCTCTGAATGGAAACAACCCGGATGGAAGATTCAAGTCACGAACAGGAATTTTAGAGGACGATTTGGTCAAGGTGTTGAGGTTCTTCTCACCGGAGCAGATGCAGCAATAGAAAGTGCCATTGCTGGAGAACTTACTGCGCCGGTTTCAACAGGTAGATTTTACGAGAATGAAGAAGTGTTAGGAGCGAGCATCGAAGGGCTTGTTGCAACAACCACTGAAGTACGAGCAAAAGCCCTTGCGTCCCGGTATAATGCTTCAGTATTACCTATGCACGATGATACTCTGTCCCGTGGTTCAGGATTGTATGCATGGAGATTTGGAGATGATATTAACACCGATCAAATGATGAATGCACAAGCATGCAAACTTGAAGATCCTCGTGAATATATGCAATTCCTTCTCCGTGATGGAGGAAATCAAGCATTTAATGACTATTACCGCACAAGAGAATGGAATTTATCAGGTGATGTCATTGTTGGTGGGCATAATTTCGGCTGTGGGAGTTCACGTGAAAACGCAGCTGAGTCAGTTCAATTATCAGGAACAAGGGGCATTGTTGCTGGAAGCTTCGCACGAATATTCTGGAGAAATGCCATAAATCTCGGTGTCCCTCTCTATGAGATTGGCGATGCTGTTGAAGATATCAGGGAAGGAGATCGCTTAATTCTCGATCCAGATGCAATGATGGTCCATAATACCACTAGAGGAAATACGTACGCGGCAAAACCCTTACCGGAGTTATCACAGAGAATTCTCAACGCAGGTGGTGTGATGGAGTACATTCGGGCACAACACTCGTAAACAGGTGTTCAAGCAAGTGAGGATCTGTAGAAACCTATTTAAAAGCAAAGCAATTCTGGGTTTATTATGCACAAAGATTTTGAGCGATTGTACCAGAAAAACATCGAACAAACAACTAAAGATATCCGCAAGGCCATTACCTGGGACGTCCATCTCATCCAAGCAGTTAAGTATCTTGATGAATTAGACAAAACCAGCAATCTTTTTGCAAAAAGACTCCGTGAATGGTACAGCTTTACGCTTCCCGAACTCTCTCGCGATATCTCTGATCATGAATTATTCAGTTCCCTCATTCTGACAAAGACGCGAGAAGAGCTCATGAAAAGCGTGCATTCCAATCCCGAAGATTCTTTAGGCGTTCCCTTGCCACAAACAGATATGCACGAAATCATGGAGATTGGAAAAACCATACAGTATCTGTATGAGAAGCGCAAGCACTTACTGGAGTATATTGAAAAGACCATGAAACATTACTGCCCCAATGTTCTTGTGCTCACCGGACCTACCTTAGGAGCGAAGCTCATTGCCCTTGCCGGTGGCTTTCGACGATTGACCATAATGCCTGCTTCGACCATCCAGCTTTTGGGTGCTGAAAAAGCCCTGTTCAGGCATATGAAAAATAAAAACAGTCTGCCGCCCAAGTATGGCATCCTCCATGAACATCCGTTAATTTCGCAATCCAAGAAAAAAAATCACGGAAAAATTGCACGAACTCTTGCCGATAAGATT
Source organism: Candidatus Woesearchaeota archaeon (assembly GCA_016187565.1). Lineage (NCBI taxonomy): Archaea > Nanobdellati > Candidatus Woesearchaeota > Candidatus Woesearchaeota archaeon. The sequence continues at coordinate 3,089 of JACPJR010000033.1, read as the reverse complement.
GCCATTGCTGCACGGGTTGATTATTTCCACGGCTCATTTATCGGTAATAAATTAAAAGAAGAAATAGAACGAAAAATCGCTGAAATCACGAATTAAAGTCTGACTCATAGAGGTTATGAAGGAGGTCATCATGAAATACAAGATCAATGGAACACTTATGCAGACGGTGAATTTTGAATTAAAGAAAAATGAGAGCATCTTTTCAGAGCGAGGAAACATGGCCTGGATGTCTGACAATATCCGGATGGAGACAAACATGAAGGGTGGATTGTGGAAAGGAATTAAACGAAGATTAGCAGGAGAAAGTATCTTCATGAATACCTTTACGTGTGAAACAGGAACAGGGATTATTACGTTTGCTGCTGAATTTCCTGGTAAGGTATTAGTCATGACCTTAGATCAGGGAAAAGAATATATCTGCCAGAAAGATGCATTTATGTGTGCTGAAGAAACCGTTGTTCTGGAAATGCATTTCCGCAAGCGATTTGGTGCTGGTCTTTTTGGTGGTGAAGGATTTATTCTTCAGCGTCTTACAGGCAAAGGCCTTGCATTCGTTGAACTTGCCGGAGAGATTACTGAGATGAATTTGTCAAAAAATCAAGTACTCAAAGTAGATACTGGTCATATCGCTATGTACGAGCCTTCGGTTGACTTTGATATCCAATTTGTTAAGGGATTTAAGAACATTTTTTTCGGTGGTGAAGGACTCTTTTTAGCCACGCTTCGTGGACCAGGAAAAGTCTGGCTCCAGAGCATGCCCCTAGCAAACCTTGCAGGAAAGATTGGAAGCTATCTCATGACCGGAAAAGAAGCCGGTGGCTCTCGCCGAGGATTGGGCAGTATTATTGATAGCTTTGGCACAGGCATTTAGTTATAAGGAGGTTATTAATGGCATCATCCTTTATGGTATGGACGCTGATTATTTTTTTTGCTCTGCTTGTTATGTTTTTCCCAAGAATATTATCACTCGCCAATGCGCTGTATGAGAAAGTCTATCCACCAGAGTTAGCGGGAAGATACCGGCGATATACATTAACGCAGATGAAAGAAGTAAAATCTGAATTAGAAGATAACCTTCAAGAAAAGAATGAAAAACAAACAAGAGAAAAAAATGTATAACACGAGGCAAGCATATGCAAGAACGCATTCATGAAACTAAATTCCAGGGTATATTCACAAGAAAAGGAAAAGAAAAACTCCTGACCCGTAATCTGACACCAGGAAGAAGCGTCTATCAGGAGCGATTAGTGCGAGAAGGGAATGTTGAATACCGCGAGTGGAATCCACGGAGAAGTAAGCTTGCAGCTTCACTCATCAATGGCGTCAGTCAAATCGGACTTAAGCCAGGATATACGGTTCTTTATCTCGGTGCAAGTACAGGGACAACGGTAAGCCATGTCAGCGATATCGTTGGAAATGGTGGATTCATTTTTGCGTTGGACATTGCACCAAGAGTAACCAGAGAACTCGTTTTTCTGGCACAGCAACGGAAAAATATTGCTCCCCTATTAGCAGATGCAAGCCAGCCTCAGACCTATGCATCCCGTATCACTCCTGTTGATTATATCTATCAGGATATTGCCCAACGGATGCAAGCAGAAATCTTTCTCAAAAATATGCGTTTGTTTCTTAAGCCAGATCGTTTTGGATTTTTGTGCGTAAAGGCTCGTTCGATAGATATTGCCAAAAAGCCAAGACAAGTTTTTCGAGAGGTTCATGATTACCTTGCCCAGCACGTAAACATCGTTGACAAGAGAGAGCTTGAACCCTATGAGAGAGATCATTGTGTTTTTGTTGTGAAGAACAAATAAGCAGATAAAGACGGAGAAAACCATGCACCTGGTTGATGTTCATTGTCATCTTACTGATGATATCTTTTCTCATGATCTGGATCAAGTTATACAGCGTGCAGGTGAGGCAGGTCTTACTACGCTGGTGAGTAATGGCCTTGATCCAACAAGTAACCGTGCAGTACTTGCCTTGGCACAAAAATACCTTCTGGTAAAGCCAGCGTTAGGCATTCATCCGATTTCTGTTGCAGGGCTTGATGAAACAACTATTGCTGAGGAGATCGTATTTATCACAAAGCAACAGAAAAAGATCGTAGCTATTGGAGAGTGTGGGCTGGATTATAAGCATGTTGAAGATCCAGTAAAACAAAAAAAAGTGTTTCAAAACCTTCTTCTCCTCGCAAAGACGATCAAAAAACCCGTTATTGTTCACTCACGAAAAGCAGAGGAAGATGTCATTACCCTTCTTGAGGGTGCACAGCTCACCAAAGAACAAATTGTCTTGCATTGTTTTACTGGCAGACGAGCGCTTATCACGCGAGCAATAAGCAATGGCTGGTATTTTTCTATTCCTGCAATTATCAATAAGGATCAACACTTCCAGCGTCTCGTCGGGGAATGCACGATAAACCAACTACTCACCGAAACTGATGCACCCTATCTTAGTCCAGAGCGAGGAAAGCGAAATGAACCAATCGCCGTTCAACAAACCGTGCAAGCAATAGCAAAACTCAAGCAGATGGATGTTATTGAAGTAGCAAATAATATCTTCATGAATTACCAACGTGTTTTTGGTACTCGGTGAATCTTAGTAGAGATCTTCCTCACGATTCCGTTGTTTGCATCAACTTCAACAAGATCGCCGTCTTTGAAGATCTTTGTTGCAATTCTTGTTCCTATGATACATGGTTTGTTCATCTCACGTGAAACAATTGATGCATGAGAGGTAACTCCTCCTTCATTGGTAACAAAAGCAGAAGCTTTTTCCATTGCAGGAATAAAGTCAACAGAGGTCATTGTTGTAACCAATATATCCCCTTTAGATAATTTATAGAAATCGTTTGAACTTAATATTACTTTAACTGTTCCTCTAACTTTTCCCCTATTCGCACTTAAGCCACTAAGAAGAGCGATACCTTTAGTGTTATTCTCTGATTGGCAGTAGATTCGATTTTAAACTAACCTATGCCGCCGCGACTGGCGGCATGACGGACATTTTGTGCGCAAAATGTCCTACTCGCCACCCCGAATGGGGCAACCCCCTGCTCGCCATGCGCCAGCGGCGAGTCCTCTGACTGT
>JACPJR010000032.1 GCA_016187565.1 Candidatus Woesearchaeota archaeon | reverse complement strand
TTAGCTCTTATATGATGAGGAAAGGACATTGGGAATTATTCAGGCATAAGCTATGGGGCAATAAATTCTGGAGCGAAGGACATTTCTATCGAAGTGTTGGGATGGTGACCAAAGAGACGATGAAGCACTATATCGAGGAGTCTCAGGAGAAACACTGGGATAAGAGAAGAGAACAAAAGAGCCTGATAGCGTATTAAGCTTTAATGGCGGCGAAACGCTGAGTGGTTTCAACCCTCAGATAGCCGCCTTTTGTTTATTATTTACAAGAAAAAGAAATTTTGTCAAAAAAAAATGTAGGAAAAGCACTCGTTTACTCTATCAAGAGGTTTGATGATGCTGTTTATTTTTCATTTACCTATTATTCGCTAAATAAGAAGAGTGCTTTTGTTAAGAAATACACTTCTGTCTGGAAAGCTATTGAGGAATTTGTTAACAAAACAAAACTGGAAATGGTTGTATTATTCGGGAGCTACTCCAAAGACCAGGCAAAAGAAAGAAGTGACATTGACATTTTGTGTATCAATGGAAGTTCAGAGGTTGAGAAAATTGCCTTATCTTTAAGGCACAAATATAATCTGAGAATTGCTCCGGTTATCGTTAATAAAGAAGATTTCAGGAATATTAAATCAGAAAATCCTGAACTGTGGGAAGAGCTTATTACTCATGGGATTGTTCTCAAAGGGCAGGAATTATTTTATGATCTTGTTTACAGGTGGCGTATATGAAGAAAGATATCAATTGGTTTATTCAAGAAGGCTTGTTAGCAAAAACACCATTCATTCAGAAATTAGCGGTAAGGTTTATTGAAAAGGCGAAGAACAATCTTATAACCTTAAGTATTCTGTTTGATCTTCACGAAAATAAGACAGTAAGAGATGTGCTGCATGTCCCTGAAGAGTATGATTCTAGCGAGTGGGTTGTGGTTTGCGCTTATTATGCGATGTACATGGCAGCATCAGCACCTCTTGCAAAGATGAACTATAGAGAGTAAAAACCATACAGCAACGGTTTTGGCCTTGGAAACCTTCTTTGTAGAGAAACAGTTGCTAGAGGAAAGTTATCTTACATTGATTGAGAGGGCACAACTGGAGAAACAATACATTGACAACCTGAATCTCGCAAGAGATAGACGAGAGATTGCACAATATAGCGTCACTAAAGAAACAACGAGAAGAATTGCTGAGGAAATAAAGGAAGATGCTTACAAGTTTGTAGAACGGATGGAAAAATTGATTACTGATTTGGAAAGGCGTAAGCATGCATGAAAGAGAACAAATTTGTAAAACATATTACTCCTTAGCGAAAAAGAGATATTCTGGATTAAATGAGGTATTCAACTAGCAGGTTCGAATGCTGGTTCAAATGTCTTACACAGCAGACACCTTTTTGTCTATCTTTTTACCCATTCTTAATATTATAACCTTCATACTACTTATAGTAGGTAACGTAAGTAAAACCCCCCTGATCTCTACCCCTAGTTATCGAGAAATAAGATGCATTTTTGTTGACAAAAAAGCGCTCGCTATTATTTATAAATCATTGCGAAAAGCTTATATAGACTAGAACTCTTAACCATACTGGGGTGTTTGTATGAAAATCAAATATGACCTTTACTCAATCCTGCCGTTTGGGTTTAAGATTATTTTCCTTGCTTTTTTTCTTATCGAGTATGCAAGGCACTATTAGCTCCTTTTTGTTGCGAATAGAGTTGTTTAACCTGCGGTAAGGTACTGATGTCCTCAGGTGACCGTTCCATAGTCCTTAATCTCTGTAAACGAGGAAAACGGAGCGCAAAGCCTGAGCTATAGGTAGGACTCTTCTGGATCTCTTCATAGGCAACTTCGATAACAATTTTTGGCTTTACCGTAACCATTTTACCTTTTTCTTGGGCAATCAAAGGCTTTAAAAGCTTAGTCATCCCAGCAAAGGTCACACCACTGCCTTCTAATTCTTTAATACCTGTACCAACCTTCCCAATCTCAACAAACGTATGGTCCTCTCTGCAGGCAAGGGTATAACTGGTTAACCAACTCGAGCGTTTTCCCTCTCCCCATTCAGCTCCGGTAATCACCAGATCTAAGGGTTCCATGATTGGCTTGAGTTTAACCATGAAACCAACACGGGATCCTGGTTTGTAAGGTGCATCTAATTTTTTAAGCATGACTCCCTCCATACCTACGGCAAGTGCTTTTGCATAGAAAGCCTTTGCCTCTTCCTCATCTTCGGTGGTAAGAGAAGGAACAATCTCGATGACTTGTTTATGTTCGTGTACGATCTGGTGTAAGAGCTTCCGTCGTTCACTAAAGGGAGAGTGAACAACACTCTTTCCATGATAAAGGATATCAAAGAGATACAAACACACAGGAAATTGCTTGGCTATTTCGGCAATATTATACTTCCGCCTGATGCGTTGCGAGATACTCTGAAAAGGTAAGCATTTTCCGGTTTTTGGATGATAGCCGACGGCTTCGCCATCGAGGATAAACGAGTTTCCAGCAACATGCTGACGTACGGCTGCAACAATCTCAGGAAACTGTTTGGTTACATTTTCTAGTCTTCGGGTAAAAAGGAGTATCTCTTTTCCGGTTGCATGAATCTGGATCCTGAATCCGTCAAGTTTATATTCAACACAGCAGGGCCTGCCAACAACAGCAAATCCCTCGGTAAAATCAGCTACTTTTTGGGCAAGCATCACTTTCATTGGAATCCCAGGTTGTAAACTTACTGCCTCTAAGCCCGGCATACCTTCTGTTTTTGCACGCAGTGCTACCATCCCAAGATCATTGGTGAGATCATAGGCAACCTGAACAAGGGCTATTCTTCGATTGTACTCAGCACGTTTATCTTCTGCAAGCACAAGCTCGTTTTTGCTATACTCGAGACCAAGGTCATCTGCAAGATAGGTCCATACGAGCGCATCACGTAATGAACCATCTCCAACACCAACACGAAGTTCCTCAAGGACGGTACGGACAAGGTACTTTGCTTCACAAGGGGTTGCACTCGTTAAAAGCTCGACGATAAGATTCATTTTTGCCGCTACTGAACCAGATCCTGCTAATGCTGCGAGTTTCTGGAGATTATGAAATACTTTGGTTACGGTTAATTCATGGACGATTAATGTTGCTTGTCGCTTTGTTGGCATTAGTTTCTCTGCCACCAGACCTAAATCACCGGTTTTTTTCCATTCCTTTTCGATGATAACAACGGAAAGACCTGTTGCAAGATGTAATGCTTTCATGATGAGCTGTGTTGCAACCCCAATTTTTCGTTCATCCCAGAGTGGATAGACTCTTCCCTGCAGCAGCAGGCATACTTCAGGGAGCTCATTGCTCTGCACGTGTTTAAGAAATCCTGCAAGAAGAGATGTCTTTTCGAGACGCTTCGTGGTTTTTTCAAGCTGCTGATAGGTCTCTGCAAGGTGATGATACTTCATGCATCGACCAAAAAGTATTTATATATATATAGTTTTGGCTTAGTCATGGATGTTCTTGATTGTATTCGGACAAGAAGAAGTATCCGAAAGTATAAGGATATCCATGTAGAATGGGACAAGATGGGTCAAGTGCTGGATGCAGCCCGTCATGCACCCACCTCAGGCAACATCCAAAACTGGAAGATTATCGTTGTTCTCAGTGATGAACAACGGGAAAAAGTGGCAAATGCCTGCCTTCAACAGTTCTGGATTGGAACTGCTCCTGTTATTCTAGTCGTTGTAGCTGAACCAAGAAAGGGTCAACAATTCTATGGTATTCGAGGGGATAGACTCTATTCTATTCAGAACTGTGCTGCGGTTGTTGAAAATATGCTCTTAGCTGCGCATGCACTTGGTCTCGGCACGTGTTGGATTGGTGCCTTTGATGAGGAGATGTTGAAACGAAGTTGTGCAATTCCTGATTATGTACGGCCACAGGCGGTTGTTACTCTTGGCTATCCTGATGAAGAACCGCTCATGCCACCACACTTTAGGCTTACGGATATGGTCTATTTTAGAGGGTATGATTCTAAAATATATGATATTCCTAGATATGTCAAGGATTATGGTGTTGTTTGGGAACGAGAAGGGAAAAGGATGGCAAAGCGAATGTCAAAAAAAATAGCACCGCTCAAGCAGAAGATGCATGATCGTTATCAAGAGATTTCTCAGAAGATTAAAGAGAAGATGGGGTTTTAGGAGTCCAAGCTACAGATTAGTATACCTGAATATATATTCTCCTAACCATATACAAGAGTTTAGAAATACTTATATATAAGCTCAGCTCAAGAAAGAAACAATTGATAATGAGTTTTTTGGCGGAACTCATATCATGTTGGCAACGCAAGATTCTGGCATTCAAGGCTGATTTGGCGATTGGCACTTGAAGGCAGATTGCATAAAACATCTGTTAATAAGATTCATCAGCTTGTTGGCGCAAGCAAATGAAACGGGTTCTAAGGGTAGTTTGAGTGATACTACTATTTAAACTTTGCGGGTGAGGGACTACTATATCCAAAAGGGTATATTAGAAACTATATTTTTGACCACTGCAGACGTAAAAAGGAGGGTGAGCAAAATGGAGCTTTTTATCGAAAGCGCAAAGAAGCAAATGCAGAGCGCTGTTGCAACGGGTTTGGTTGGGCAAGCAACCATCAAAGTTATTGGTGCGGGGGGAGCCGGCAATAATATGGTCAACTGGCTCTACAAGAAGGGTATCAAGGGAGCTGAAATTATCGCGTGTAATACTGATCAACAACATCTTGCCATGACCGAAGCTGATCACAAATTTCTCATTGGAAGAGACATAACCCGAGGACTTGGCTGTGGTGGATTCCCTGAAAAAGGAACTGAATCTGCTCGTGAAAGCATCCAAGAAATCAAAGAAGCACTCAAAGGATCTGATATGGTCTTTGTCTGTGGTGGTATGGGTGGTGGAACAGGAACAGGAGCATGTCCGATTATTGCACATGCTGCCAAAGAAACTGGAGCCATTGTTATTGGTACGGTAACCATGCCTTTTAAGATCGAACGTGCCCGTGTCGATAAGGCTGAGTTCGGGCTTCAAAAATTACGAGAATATTCTGACACCGTCATTGTTATTGACAATAATCGTCTCGTACAAATTGCAGGAAACTTACCTATTCAACAGGCCTTTGCTGTTGCCAATGAACTTGTTGCAACCATGATTAAAGGAATTGTGGAAACCATTGCCATTCCAAGCTTAGTTAACCTTGACTATGCTGATGTCAAAGCTATCATGACGAATGGTGGGGTAGCTGTTATCGGCGTTGGAACCTCGGATACAACAAACAGAGTTGAAGAAGCAGTCAGAGGAGCCCTCTCCAACCCACTCCTTGACATCAGTTATGAAGGAGCAACAGGCGCCTTACTCCATGTCTGTGGTGGTAGTGATATGACCCTTGATGAGATCAACAGAATCGGTGAGCTTGTCACTGAGAAGTTAGATGACGACGCAAACGTTATCTGGGGAGCTCGTATTGATGAGAACATGAAGGGAAAGATCTGCGTGATGACCATTATTACGGGAGTAAAGTCCCCCTGGATCCTGGGGAAACAGGATCGTCATGCTCGTGCAGCAGATACAGAAACACAGGCAGTAGATGACGAGCTGGGCATTGAGATTGTACACTAACATTCATTTTGTATCACCCCCCCTCCCTTAAAGGAAGGTTTTGATCTTCACCGTCTTGGTGAAGATTTTTATTTTTTACCTTCCGTGAGCAAGATCATTTATTTCTTGCCTTCACGTTCACACCCCCAACCAACCACGTGAAGGCACTTTTTCTTTATTACCTAAAAGGGTATAATCTATGGTTATGCTATTTTCACAAGCTCATCGAGAGAAACAACCGTCAGATGAGGTTCTCCTTGAAGATGCTTAATACGTGAATCAACCTCACCAAGTTGGAGAAGAGCTTTATTCTGTCGCGCTAAATATAATGCTTCCTCGCTGACAAAACCATCAAGGCGAGTGTATTCTCCGGTAGGAAAATCAGCAAGATAACCCACAGGATTCACCCGTGCCCAACTACCAGAGGTGAGCATACTTCGTGCATGACGAATGTCGTGACTAGGAACGTTTTGATCATCAATAACCCTAACACCAAGACGTCGTGCTTGTTCTAAAAACAGCGCTCGCTTTGTCCCTGGAAGGATATGCTGGAGCTCGGTGGAAGGAGTTTTGAGGAAAGGGCTACCTTCTTCATCGAGTAATAGTAGGTAGACATTCATGCCTCCCCCCTCACCTAAATTTTGATCTGGGGATGGATCGACATATAAGCCATCTTCAAATCCATTCAGTTTTGCCATGTTTTTCATCCTTGCCAGTAAGGTATAGTTTGCACTGACCTTCCGAGAGCCGTTGAGATTGTCATGTCCCTGGCAGAGTTCATAGAGGGAATCACCCATCCGTGCCTGAAACGCTCTTGCTTTTTTTGGTCTCAGCAAAGGAGGCAAACGAAACAAGACAAATGCTGGTGTATCACTCGTATACTGGCTAACATTTCGTACGCTCATTTCAAAGATAACATCGCAATCAAGGCTTGCAACACCCATGTGGGGAACAGGATGACCATCCTTATCCAAGGGCATATCACGATAGGCAAGAGGTCGAACATACCATCGGTCTCCTGGATTATTGGTGATTAATCCCTTCCTGAAATTGGCTGCAACGGTTTCAATTACTTTTCGTTCAACAAAGTCAGGAGTAAAGTCGCGAAAGATAAGAGTTCCTTCATCCCAAGGTTTCAGGGGCTGTAAAGTATAGGAACGCTGACCTTTTTCATGTTCTTGTGCTGCAAGCATTTCGTGATAAGCCTCACCATGTTGTTCACGAACCCAATCATAAATAAGCCTAGCACGATTTGCTGGTGGTGGAGTCATGAAAAGAAATTCTGCTGACTGGACTGCACGTTGTGCATTTGCATGAAGGGTGGGAAAAACAACATACTCTGGGGTGTTTTCGGTTGCAATGCCCTCGAACCATCCGCCACTGTAATGCAGTGCGTTGGTGTCATGTTGCGGAACATGACCCCTTTCACGAAGTTCTTTACGAGTAAAAAGACCATCAAGCCGTGAACATTGGTGGTAAACTAACGTACGATCTTCTTGGTGCGCAGTCTGCTCAGTGTATGTAGCCATTCAAATACCCCCCTTTCGTTAATGCTAGCAAATAATACATCTGAGCAACAGGGAATCGCTTGAAAAATAAAAAGGTATCCTTTTCGATGCTGGGTTGCATAATCAATTCATATTTTGCCATGCAACCAAGTATTATTTTACAAAATATTTTAAACTAAAGCTTCCTTGCCTGTGCCATGACCCTGTATTTGATTGGACTCGGCTTGTATGATGAAAACGATATTTCGGTACGTGGAAGAGCAATCATCAAAAAATGTCAGCACCTATACCTTGAGCATTACACTTCGCTGTTGAGCTGTCCAGTGGAAAAACTTGAGCAGGTTTATGGAAAATCCGTTAAAGTGGCTAACCGAGAGATGGTTGAGCACCACAGTAGAGAAACGATTCTTGCCGATGCCCAAAAAATGGACACAGCCTTTTTAGTGGTTGGTGATCCATTGGCTGCCACAACCCATATGAGCTTATATCTTGAAGCAACAGCAATGGGTATTCCCTGCATTATTGTCCATAATGCATCGGTGCTTACTGCCGTAGGGATAACTGGGTTGCAGATCTATAAATTTGGTAAGGTAACAAGCATTCCCTTTTCGCACGAACAGGTCGAAACTCCGCTGAGAGTACTCAAGGACAACCTTTCCCTCGGACTACATACGCTATTCTTACTTGATCTTAATCTTGAGGAGAAGAAATTTGTTACCATCAGTGACGCACTTACGTATATCCTGAAACAGAGCTCAATCCTCAAAACAGGACAGAAAAAGATCTTTACCAAACAAACCAAAAGTATCGGATGCGCTCGGCTTGGCTCAGATCATCCAACAATTGTCTATGGAACTAGGGAAGAACTTTCCACTGCACCATTTGGACAGCCTCCCTATTGTTTGATTGTCCCTGGAAAACTCCATTTTATGGAAGAAGAAGCTCTTGAGCTCTGGAAGCCAAAAGCAATAAAGTAAATATTTATAAAGACCCTTTATTCTCTTTTCCCCCACAGCCCCGTAGTGTAGCGGCCAATCATCGTGCCCTTTGGAGGCATGGACCTCGGTTCGAATCCGGGCGGGGCTATTTCATTCCCTCAGGTCGTAATACCCGTAATCTCTTTTCATGATAAATCCCAACATTCTCCAGAAGAAGCATCTTTCGTGGGCTGCCTTTCTTGTAGTTATCATCGTTTTTCTTATCATTATCCGAGAAAAGATCCTTGCCTACTCAGTAACCAGTGATGAGAATATCTATTATTATATGGCACGGTTAGTTGCTGAGGGTAAACTACCCTACCGAGATTTTTTCTTTGCCCATCCTCCTCTTCATCTTTTGTTCTTAGGAGCACTCACCAAGATTGCAGGGCACCACTACTTCTTGCTAAAAATAACTCCTCTCATCACCACGTTACTTATCAGTTGGCTATTGTTTATGACAGTAAAAGACGATGATCTTTTGCTCGCGTTAGGTGCCACGGCTCTGTTTCTCTTTACCTTTGGTACTATGATGATTGCTACCCAATCTGTTGGATTGGATCTTACGCTCTTTTTCATGATGCTTTCCTTTTTTTTGATGAGAAGGAATCAATTCATACTCAGTGGGATAGCTGCTGGGCTTGCCAGTGTTACTGGATTGTACTCGTTTCCTTTCTTGCTCGTCCTTGCTTTCTGGTTATTCTTCACCAACCGAGCAGGATTTTTACGTTATGTACTTCCTCTCACTGCTATCTTTTTCCTCATTAATCTCAGTTTTTTTGCACTCAGCGGAAAAGCATACCTGGAAGATGTCTATACCTACCATCTGCTTAAAGAAAGTACCGAAAGCAATAGGCTTGCGACCTGGCGTGCTATCATCATGACCAATCCTCTGCTGTTTTTCCTTCCCCTCAGCTTATTTTTTGTGCCCCTGAAAAAAAAGACACTCCTTCCACTGATTATCTGTCTTGGCTTCAGCCTCTTCTTCCTTACCATGACCAAGATATTTCTGTTTTACTTTAATCTGATGTTTCCTTTTCTGGCATTGCTAGCCATGTATGGCATTGTCGATCTCATCGATAATTCCCTATTAAAGAACAGAAAATTGCCGGTTATAGTGGTTATTATACTTCTTTCTCTTGGGATTGCATCCATAACCTTCCATACCTACTATGAACCACCGAATAGGGAAAAGATTAATGAGCTCTTTGCAACAGTTAACACCATGACCACTCCCGAAGACACGTTGTTTGGTGATTCCTATCTTGTCCCACTGGTAGCTACGGTAACTAAAAGAACCATTGCAGGCGATCTTGTGGATACGAACAACCAGCGCTTCAATACAGGAATGCTTAAGGTACCTGAAGTTATTGCCATGCTCAAGCAAAATAACACTAAGCTTGTCATCCTCCAGCAAGGAAGAGAATTAGCAACCTCAAAACAATTTCAAGAGTTTCTTACCCAAGAATGTCGTTTGACAAAGAGGATAACAGACGAACAGCGGGAATCGTTGTATGATTTCATTATCTTTGATTGTTCTTATTCGTGAAACTTAAACTTGCTTTGCAACATCTACCTTTGTCTGTTCTTTTCTGATATCATTGGCAAATTTATGAGCTAATTGAAGTGGTTCTGGTAATTTATGACCTTTCAAGCAATGCCTTGTAATCTCCACACTCCTCGTTAAGGAAATGAGGTGTCCTGGACTCACATAGATGGGCTTCGCATGCTCCTTAGTGGTTACTTCTAGACCCCGAAGCTCATCATTCACAAATACCTTTCCTTGTTTGACCGTACCACAGAGCAGTTGTTTTGCAACGCCAATGGTTGGTTTACCAAGGCTAATCCCTACATGGGTTGCTATGCCTACTTTGTATGGATGCAGAATTCCATTACCATCAATCATCAGCACATCAGGCTCCATGCCCAATTTACGATAGGTCTCGATAATAGGGGGGCCCTCACGAAAGGCTAAGAAGGTAGGGACATACGGCATTACCTCTTCGCTTACAGTAAACTGTTGCTCAAGGACGGTTAAGGTTTTATAATCAAGAAGAATAGCCGAGCAGATAATGTTACTTCCTGGAGTAAAGGATAAATCAAAACCAGCGATAAGATGAATTTGGTTTGCTCTCAACTGATCTTTGAGCGAAATTTCTCTCGCCATGCGCTTTTGAATGTCACGCAATCGTTGATAATTGATGGCTTCTGCCCGCATGATCATGGAGCAGAACATTTACCTCTTTTTTAATGTTTCTATCTCCTCGTACAAGGCATAAAGACGGTCAGCATATTTTTTTCCAAGTTTCTTGGTGAATAGAGCAACAACTTGAGTAATGTCCTGTTCTTGATCACCTGCAACCAAGTTATCGGCATGCGCAATGATCTTTTCTTCAATGGTTATGGGAACATAATCCTGCAAAGGAAGGGGAAGGTTTTGCTCATGAATATCCTCTTTGGTTATACCTGCACCAATATGACATTCCGCAACCCGCGCATAGCGCCCAAAGCCAGATTTTCGAAGAAGCGCAGCACCAGCAATACCATGCTTAATCATCTCTTTCGAACCTGGTGGATATTGAAATCTACCAATGTCATGGAGAAGGCTTGCAACACGGATAAATTCCTTATCAATAGGATGATGCTTTCCTACGTCGTTGGCAATACGAAGGGCAATTTCCTGTACCTTTCGTGAATGAGCCAGAATATGGCGCAATGCAACCGCATCCTTTCCCTGTGATTGAAGCAAGGCGATTGCTCCTTTTTCTGTTTGATTCTGTTGCATGTTCTGCATTTTTTCCTCAACATTTTTTCCTCAAACATTCACAAGAGGTAGTTTGCAACGGATAAGACGTTAAGATAAGACGTTAAAAAAAAATGGCTCCCTCCAAGGGGGGTAAGGGGTTTTTGCAAGAAGAAGTGCAGGGAGCCTTTGATCATAACATGAACGCATGAACCTTATCATCTGATAAGGCTCGTTAGTTGGGATGACCCATGCTGGATATACGTAAAACATAACTACTATATAAATGTTATGTTTTTGTATACTAGTTTACATATCAGAGGCTTTTTTGTGCTCTGTATACACTTGATGTCGTGACAGCGAGCGATCAAATAATGTAGTTAAGGTTTATAAAGTAATTCAGAGTTGCCTGCATAATGTCTCAGACCATTCTGGTACTTTCACGGGGGATTGCAGAGATTTCTTCCGAATGTAGACGTCCATTTGAAGTCTATCATGAGGGAAGCGCTCTTGAAAAAGATCTTGAGGATCTTGCGGTAGGCGATGCGTTATTAGTTGCGAAAGTATGGACCTCCGGCGATTATGAAACATTAGTAGGAAGACTTCTTGAACGATGCCCACGTTTTGCAGACCTTTATTATACTGTTTTCACTCCTCATCGGAAATCACGATGGGGAGAAGCTATCGCACATATTCCACAACAGGAGGTTCATGGTGAGGGAGATTCACTTGAAAATAGACTCTCTGCATATTTGGCTGATCAACAGGAATATTATGGAACAAACATCACCAGAACATCTGATACCATCCGTGACTGGATTGCTGGAAAGGTCATGGCACCGAGTCATCGAGAAGTCGTAGAAGCACTTGCTCCACTTGCTGAATCATTATCTTACTTTCTTGAGCATTGGGAAACCATTGAAACACTGCGATTAGCGCAAAGCGTGGGAAGCTCCATTGCCTATGGTATTAAAGAAAGGCGTTTTTTGCGATGGAGGAAACACGAAACAGCAGGAGGAATACATGGACAAGGAGGACTAGCTACTCAGGTAGGTACTCAGGACCATGATGAAACGCTTCTCCGTGAAATTTTTGATTACATTCGGCTTACAACAGGCGAGCAAATTGGGAGAGATTTAGAAACAGCGGTTATTGAAGAGATTATTCCTTGCTCAGAGGGACAACATCTTCCGAGGCAATTACAAGAGAAACGGAAATTAACGGTTGTTCCACACTTTCCAGGATGGGTTTCACGAAGATCCTATCCAGAGATAAACCTCGAGCGAAGTATTCTTCAGGAACTGACGAAAAAGATCATCATTCCCTACCTAGTCCATCTAATCCATCAAGCTGATAGTGTCTACGGTGGAGATGGTCATTCTCATCAGCTATTGACTGCCATGGTGAGCCATCTTTCCTGGTGTTCCTTTCTTGCATCGTATTCCTTTGTTGGAAAACCAGCAATGCACCTGTTAGGCATGAATGAGATTTCCCTTGAGCATATTTCTGGATTATCTCCCAGAGAGGTAGCGGAAATCCGAAGGATCTACCGTCACTTTGCAAAAGCAACTGCAGATGATGTCAGAACAGGTGCTATTGATAACTTTTACGCAACACAACCAGGACATGCTCCTCCACAAGAGGGGATTCGTTCGGTAGTATCATTCATGCGACGATGGGGCAGGACAGCAGGTTATTCCGGACTTCACGAGGGAGATACCGCACGACTGCTTTTGCACTACAACAAATTACAATCAGCAATGCCTGCATGTTTCTGGGAATATCAAGCCTTGTATGGACTCCAGCAATTATGGGAAGGAAACACTGGTGGTGTCACGCTTGAAGAACACGGTGATGGAACTCTGGGAAGGGTAAGACGTGCAACTCGGGTACGGTTCGAGCGAGCATTAAGGAAATATGCCAAGCAAGAACTCGGATCTAATTTCACTCGAGAAGAGCTTAGTAGCAGACTTGAAAGGTTAGAATATCGTCTCGCAGAACGATATGGCATTGCTCCAGCCTTGGACAATCCACCACCTTATAGAGAACAGGATATTAATGGAACATTAAGGAAATATAATCTTCAAGGATTTCGTGGGAGATTACAACCAACAGTGCATGCCTAACCCCTCAGCCTTGGTTTTGCTGAAGATTATTCTGAAAGAAATGATTGATAAGAGAGATGTACTCTTTACTAATTGCTACCTCCCAATCCTTAGGAAAAGTCTTAAAATACTGCGGCCATTGATAACGGACATCGAGAAAAAAAATCATGCCCCGGTCTGTTTCACTCCTGATACATCTTCCTGCAGATTGAAAGCTTTTGATCATGGCAGGAAGGACATACCCATAATCCCATCCTAAACCAAATTTCAGATCATAGTATTTGATAAGTTCTTTTGCCTCTAGGTCTGGCTGGTTAAGCGGTAGACCGACAATAACCACTGTCTTGAGAAAATCTCCTGGAAGATCTATGCCCTCTGCAAATGATCCAGAGACAACAGCAAGTAACACTGCACCGGTTTTATGATACTGCTTAAACCTCTCAAGGAGATCCTGTTTTTGTTGTTTTGTTACCTGAGAAACCTCTACTAAAGTTGTTTTGATTGATTGCTGATGAAAATGCACGGCAACTTTATCACGAAGAAAATAACTCGGAAAAAAGAATGCGCTATTACCCGGAACAGTATTCGCAATGTGTGCACAAATAGTTGCTATCTCTTTATACTGGGATTCATTGCGCTCGCTAAACTTAGTGGTAGTATGCGGGATGATAACATTCATTCTATTGGTTTTCGGAAATGGACTGGGATATTCCTTTACTACCGTATCTTTAGGAAATCCTAACAAGTCTCTATACATTGTTGGGGGTGATAATGTTCCGCTCATTAGGATGGTGGCATAGGTTTGTTGGATAACATTCTGGGTCATAACCGAGGGATCCAAACAGCGATACGACAAGGTAATAAGAGGAGTATCTCTTCCTTGCGTCAGCGAGAGAATTCGTGCATAACCCTCATCTGTTCCCTGCCATGCCTCGAGAAAATGCGCAATTCCTCCGATAAATGTTTTCTGCTGGCGCTCTCGAATAGAGGCAGCTATAAACGTCAGGTCTGCAATAACCTGTTCGTAATCATGAATACGCTCCACTGCCTTTACAAACTGTTGCTGTATAACTAAACGTTCATCGTTGTATTTCATTCCCTCGCTAAGGGTATTCAATAGATCTTGCAGATGGGAAAGGAGGCCAATAGTATCATCATAACCAAATTTTTTTGCTTCGATGATTGCTCGTTTCACCATGAGATTGGTTAATCGAAACGATGCCAAGTCTCGTACTCGTGAAGGCAGATTATGGCCCTCATCAATAATGAGAATTGTTTCTGGCAAATTCCGCTGAATTTTGAGGAAAAAGCTATCTCTGATATACGGAGCAAAGAGGTACAGATAATCAGCAATAATAACCTGAGCGTTTTTTGCTAAAGAGACAGCAACTTCATAGGGACATAATTCATGACTCGTGCAGGTAGCAATAATATGATCAGTATGATGGATTCCTTGTTTGAGTTCTTCATGAATCGTCTTCGCTTTAACTGTTAAATTCATCTTGTTTCTAGTGTTATTATAGTAAGGGCATTTTCCCTCAACAACAAGATGTTTGCAAAATTCAGCAAAATCAGACGAAGGAAAATGTTCAGTGTTAGGCTGTGCGCACATCCACTTTTTACCGATCATATCGGCAACAACAAAGGGAGTATTATATTTTTGTTTGATTTGTTTCAGAGTTTCTATGGCAATGGCATGTTGGGTATGTCGTGAAGTAAGAAAAAAAACCGTATATTTATGTTCTAAGGCATACGCCAATGCTAATGGCAATGTTGCCGCAGTTTTTCCCAGACCAGTAGGAGCATGGACAATAAGATGCTTCTTCTGGCGTAAACAATCCTGAACCGTGTTCATCAAATTATGCTGAATAGGACGTACAGTTTCATGAGGAAAAAGAAAAGATGATAACTCTTGCATAACCAGTTATGAATGACTGGAAACTTATAAACATATTGGTTATGATAATGAATAATCTCCGATATCTTTTATCACTTCACTTGGTCGACAAAAGATTTAAATATAAGTCTTCCTTTTGATCTCTATATTGAGATACATATACTCTAAACCTTAATTTCGTTTGAGACTGTACTTGTGAAGAGTAAGAATGGGGGCCAACATGGATAAAAAAGAAATTTTTAATGTTTTTTTTCGTGAAAAACCTGCGATGATGTTGGTAGCTTTACGCAATGCAAAAGGAGATATTTATGCATCGTCTCTCGCAAAATCTGTTGACTGTACCTATTCTCATGTTGTTAAAATTCTCCAAGAGATGGAACAAGTTGGGCTTATTAAGTTTGAGAAATTAGGACGCTTAAAATTATTAAGCTTAACCAAGAAAGGCACTGAAGTAGCAGATCATATTGATAAAGTAAGAGAATTACTTTGATGGTTTGTTGTTCTGAATGTCTGCATGAAGAAACATATGCCTATACTATACCTACATGACTTTCTCTTCAATACTCTTTTCTCGGAGAATAGTTTTGGCGCGTTCGATAAAAACAGGTTCCATAGCAGAAGGAATTATTGCACCTGCGGCAAACTGATGACCGCCTGCCTCACAACCTTCTAAACCGTGAATCATGTCAATAACCATGACTTTTAAGTCAATATCTTGGCGAGGATGGTGTCCAGCAATCCGCAAACTTATTTTGGTAGTATTATCAAAGAGTTGGGCCATCGATAAAATCAGCTGATTTTCCTTTACATCTTTAGATTTTGAGATAATAGAAGCGAGAGTCCCAATAATCGTTCCCAAAACCTGATCTTTAGCATTAATAATGATAAAACCATCTTCCTTGATAATGTTGGCATTATTTTTTTGGTCATAGTACCAAAGTAAAGCCTGCATAATTTCTCGTCGATATTCAGTCAAGGCTTGGATAGCTCTTTTTTTTATTTTACTATCATTAAGACAAGCACCAATCCCGAGGGATGCTTTGTTCAACCGTCCACAAGCGTTAAGGAGCGTGGAAAACTCTCGAAGGTCTCGTGTTGGACTATCCTCTTCCTCAAATGTTAGTGTATAGTTTAACCCTAAGATGTCTTCAGGAAATGGTTGGCCCTTTCTCTTAAGGATAATATGAGCTACTAAGCGTTCCATTTCTTCTTTGGTGAGCTCGGAAATCTTCTTCCATTCTCGTCCAGATTTAGGATGAATATCTATTTCCTGCAAAAATTGTATTGCACCAGACTCACTTCCGGTAACTCCGGGAATATATACCTCGGTGCTGTATTCTAAAAGTTTATACAATGGCTTTGTCTGCTGTCCAAAAAAGCGAAGACCCTTACTAACGGTAATGGTCCCCTCCCGTTTTGCTATTTCCAACATTTCATTATTAAGATAATTAAATTTTCCGTTCTCTTCCTGCACATCTCCAACAGCCCCAATAAGCGCAACATGCGCATAGTGTTCCAGTTTTTTATTGAGATTCTTCACCACATAATACACAACACCTGCACCAGAAATCTCTTTAGAACCATCAATACCATACAAGAGAGGGTTTACATGAACCGTTCCCTCGTATGTTCGCTGGGATTGAAGCTGATGGTGATCGAAAATAAAAATGTTCCTCCCTTCTAAATGCTCGTGAACCATATCAATTTGACCGCTACCAAGATCAGTAAAAACAAAGTACTTATATTCTTCTTTTGCCAGCTGTCGTAGTACCTCTTTCCTGAGTTGTTGGACAATAGAAATAGAGTATTTTCTGTTCTCTATATTCAATGCTTTCACCATTAAAGAACATGCTGCAATGCCATCACTATCAAGATGAGAGATCAGTCGAATTGTTTCATTTTTATCAATCTGATGAAATTGATAAGCTGCATGTGCTGCTCCTGCTTTAAAGGCTTCATACTTCTCCAATGTATTCTCTCCTGATTATCTCCTCTGGTATAATAAGTAAGAAAAAAAGAATCCAAAGAAGTAATGATAAAATTACTCCACAAAGATCTTTGCTTTCTCTGGATCATACTTCCAATCTTGAGGTAGCTTTCCTGTTCGCTTGTAATATTTCGCGAGCCGATTAATCTTTGCTTCTGTTAATTGTAATCCTCTTTTTGCAGGTGTATCTTTTTTATTCGTGGTCATGTGTTTCTGAATAAGTACTGCTTTTCGCATTAATGATGTCAGATCTTCGGGGATTTGACTTGCAAGTTTTCGTTCTTGTAAAATCATGTTGATTTTTTTATTGGCAATAACCCTTACATCAGGGATACCATACGTATCTCGTAAATAAAGGCCAATAGCAGAAGGGCTTTTTCCTTCCTTTGCTAGCTTGACTACAAGAAGCTCAACTTCTTTTGGTTTATAACGTAGCCAGGTAGGTACAACTTTCTTAATCGGTTGTTTGCTTCCTGATTTTCCTCTTTTTCTTGAATGCATGCGTGCCATGGTAGTTACCTCTCTCGTGTTCGTAGGCCGTTCATCAGTTCAGATACTGGTTAGACGTCAGGCCTCTTCTCGAGGGAATACAGAGAAAATCAGAGAAAATGATGTTCACTGTCTCCAGCATGTGCGAGTATTTTATAAACGCTACCAACACATCTCTCGATCTACTAGGAAGAGAGCCTTCCTTTATAAAGCTTGTTGTCATATCAGTAGATTCGAAAGTAAAATAAAGGAGATTGCTTTGCGTTAAGATAAGGTGGGCAGGGGTATTAGCCCTGCCGATATGCAAGCCAGCATATCAAACTGCCTGAAAAGGTTTCTAGAAGATATATTTTGCGTTGTTGGG
>JACPJR010000031.1 GCA_016187565.1 Candidatus Woesearchaeota archaeon | reverse complement strand
CAATACCTGAATCATCAGTTGCCTGTGCGGTAATGAGAATACTATCATCAACCGTTGGCTGTTCTGGCTGTACCGTAATATTAAAGAGGCTGGGATAGACGATGTCCTTAACCATACCTGAAAGGGGAACATCCACTCGCCAATGAAGAGGATCATTCGATGCAACAATGACTGATCTTCCATTGATGTCCAGAGGTATGGAGGTATCAATAGTAAAGGGAAGTGTAAGCGACAAAGAAGGTTCGAGAGCATAAAATCGTCGCTCAGGCATGGCCAAACTTCGCGGGTAATAACTGGTGCTAATTATCGTCTGGTTCTTGGTAAAGGTTCCATTACCATTGTTACGATAATAGACAGCATCATCATAAGAGCCACGGCTTACAAGAATGTCCGGCCATCCATCATAATCAACATCAAAATCATCAAGACCAGCTCCAGAATATTCACGGAAGGCTATACCTTGATCAGTAAAGACAAGGGTGTTTTGTTCCTGCGTATAAAGATGGTACTCATCTGACCTTTTTCTGACGAGAATATCAGGAAAGCTGTCACCATTGAAATCAGCAACAGCAATACCTACCGGAGAGGTTTCTAGAGTGAAGAGCAAAGATTGATTAAAACTTCCATTGCCATTGCCAAGAAAGGCATAGATCCCATTGCCGTAATCTTCACCATAAACAAAATCAAGGTTGCCATCATTGTTAAGATCACCAGCATCTTTTCCTCTGCCATAACTCCCAGGGGCATCATTGGTTATGAGAACAGTCATGAAGCTGCCATTGCCGTAGCCAGTAAAAAGATAAAGATCATCATTATAGCCAGTAACAACAAAGTCCTGATGGCCGTCATTGGTAAAATCACCAACTGCAAGATCAGTTGCATAGGAAAAGCCAGAGAGATAAGATCCTACTTGACGCGGTACTCCAAAGCTTTTATTCCCTTGATTTTCAACAAAGTACATATAGTTCGTCGAACTCGTTACAAAATCGAGATCACCATCTTCATCAAAGTCAGCAGTCCCTAATCCATAAATATAACTACCAAACTTGAGAACACCAACCAATGGATCAAAGGAATCATTTTCATGAAGGTACCCAATATAATGGTTTGCAGGTGTTCCTCCAGAGTCACCAACAAGGACAAAGGGATCCGTGAGAGCAAAGTCAGTTGTACGGTTCATTGCCGTCAGATTTAGCGTAAGGAAAGACGGAAGAGTCAAACTAAACAGGAGTGTGCTATCGCCAAGATTAGTAATGGTCATGTTTTGAGTAACATTATCATCGATGTTCATCAACCCAAAATCAAGCTGCTCCAATGATAACGTAGCATTCGGTGCATAAACAGGCATCACGAACAGCTCAGAGATGTTTTGATTGCCAGACCTATCCGTTGCAGTAATTGCAAAAGAGAAATCTGTCCATGCTCGCTTCAAGGGGAGAGAGTACGTAAAAAGATCATGACCTGCTCGTTGCATAGTGTCTGTTATTGATTCATCATTGAGCCAGTAGGTAATAGTAAGGTTTTGAACAAGCTCATTATCAGTACTCATGGCAGTAATTTCTAGTTGGTCATCAACAGTCAGAACCTCGGGCAAGACAGTAATATTCCAAAGCAAGGGAGATTCATCGTCAACAACCGTTAAGGAAACAGGAATCTCAAGTTCAGGATTACGGGGATCATTGGAGCGAATGAGGAAAGTAGTATTTTCTGCTCGGGTCATAGAAGTATCTGCTGCAATGGTAAACACATACTCTTCTCCTGGCTGAACAACAATGTGATTACTCCGTAAGAACCCAGGGCTAGCCAAGCCATAAGCATTGGTATCAGTAAGGCCGATAGATTGGACATACTGAAACGAGCCATTCCCTGTATTCTGGTAATATCTCACTTCACGATTGTAGTCTGTTACAACAATAATGTCCTCATCGCCATCATGATCAACATCCAGATTATCGGCACCGCCGAGTTGGCCAGTGTCAAAAAGAGTTCCTGCAAAGCGAAAGCTCAATCCATCTCCCAGACCACGGTACAGTTTAAACGACGTGTTTAAACCTCCTTGAACAAGAATATCAAGAATCCCGTCATGGTCAATATCAGCAACAACAACACCATACGACCATGTATTTGTTGATCCAAGATCAATCAAGGGGTGAGGAGTAAAATTCCCATGACCATCACCAAAATAACCAAAAATCTTTTGCTCATACCCTCCTGCATAAACAAAATCCTGATAGCCATCACGATTGAGATCTCCCGCATCCTTTCCTATCCCAAAACTCCCAGGAGCATCATTGGTTATGAGGATCTGCTCAAAGTCGCCATGATCCTTATTCAGGTAAAGATAAAGATCATCATTAGATCCTGAAACCACGAAATCTAAAAGAAGATCATTGTTAAAATCAGCAGTGGCAAAATCTTCAGTAGCACCACTTAAATAAATGGGTGTCCCCACGGTACGAGGCTCGTCAAAGCTTTGATTGCCAATATTGTCTACAAGATAGATCCACGTAGTGTCATCATTACCAACAGCAACATCAAGATCACCATCAAGATCAAAATCACCCAAACCAAGGCCTCGTTGATTATCACCAAAGGTAAGGAACCGTGTCAAGGGACCAAAGCTGCCATTCTCAGAAACCATGGAAAGGTAATGTCCTTTGTTTTCATCTCCTACCACAATAAACTTGTCCTGAGGCGTAATGCCTGTCGTAAAATTCAGCCACGAGGGGAGGACAATCGTTGCTCGTAACACCGAGGTGCCATTATTCATCAGAGAAAATTGTTGAGTCACCTCATCACCAATGTCAAGCGTCCCAAAGTCAACCTCGCTCGGCGTCACATTAGATATCTGTGGAGCAAGAATAGGCAAGGTCATCCAAGACGAAACATTCTGGTTGCCTCCAAGATCTTCAGCAATAATCTGGAAGCTAAGATTTCCCACAGCTCGGGAAGGATCAAGAGTGAGGTTATAATAATCATCTGATTGGCTATCCATGAAGGCAAGGGTAAAGCCTTCTCCAAAGGAGTAATTAACCAAGACTCCATCAAGGGCAATTTCATCAATGGCCTGAGCGCTCAGAACAATGGTATCATCAACAGTTGGTTCAAGTGGCAGTACAGTAATGTTTGCCAGCGAAGGATTAACAACATCCTGAATGGTAACCTGAAGCACCATCGTGAGTAACGGATTCTTAGGATCATTTGATGAAAACACCAATGGAAGGATGCCATTAAACGGTAATGTTGTATCCAATGAGAAGGCAATGGTCTGCTCGGTTTGAGGCTCTAGGGAGAGATAACGGTAATTTCGTAGCTCAGGCATGCCAAGACCAAAGACACTGGAATTCGTATAACCCAAGGTTCGGTTGAAGGTAAAATTTCCCTTGCCATTATTCTTGTAATAATCGATGGATGACCCTGTTTTTGAGCCGGTGATTACAAGATCTTGGTCTCCATCATCATCAAGATCAAGCGCATCAATTTCAGGAGTGCTTGAATAAAGAAACAACGAAGAATTTTGATGGGTAAAACTCATTCTATCTCCTCGCGCCAGATACTGATGCAGGACATCAGTTGTTGCATCAAGAACAAGAACATCAAGATGATAATCATTATTAATATCTGCCAATGCAACTCCTGAAGGATTCGATGTTGTACTGTTGAAGAGGAATGTTTCGGTAAAATTTCCCTTGCCATCTCCTAGATAGGCATAAATACCTCCATTTGAATACTCACCATAGATAAAGTCAAGGTTTCCATCGTTGTTGAGGTCACCAGCATCTTTCCCTCTGCCCGAAGAACCAGGAGCATCATCAGTCAGAAGAATCTGGACAAAGCTTCCATTTCCCTGGCCAAGGAAGAGGTAAAGATCATCACTGTTACCAGTAACAACAAAATCAAGAAGAGCATCATTGTTGTAATCACCCGTCGCAGTGTCAAAGGTATATACATCCGTAAGAAATGAATAGCCAAGAGGCTGAGGCTCTGCAAAGCTTTTATTACCAAGATTTTCAATAAAATACATAAAGCCGTAGTAATATTCACCATTGCCACTAATGACGTCATAATCACCATCATTATCAAAATCACCAACACCAACTCCACCCTGATAATGTCCTAACGAAAAAAGGTAGCTTAGTTGGCCAAAGCTGTCATTTCCTAAAAGATCAAGTCCATAATGACGTGCAGCATAATCACCAATGCCAATAAACGGAGTCACGATTGTTTGATCATCAAACGATAAAAGAAATGGTGTACTTATCATCACTGATAAATTGGTCATACCGTTATTCCGAATGGTCAGAGTACTGGAACGATTCTCTCCGACGAGAGTGGTAAGGTTTTGTTCAGAAAGTGTAACGTCTATCTCTGGTACGAGTACAATAATGGTAAATGCATCGGTAGTGTTTGTATTATTAGCGATGTCTTCAGCACTAACCATGAAAGTCATATTGCCTGTCGCTCGTTCAAGATCAACGGTTGTTGTGTAATGATTTTCTCCAAGAGAATTCATCTGCTGTTGCTGGTAATCCGCACCAAGTGAAAAATTAAGATAGACTGCTGAAACATTCAGATTATCAATAACCTCCACGCTAATGGTGATGGTGTCATCGACGGTAGCTAGGGATGGATAGGTTACATTGGTAATCTGGGGGAGATCACCATCTGCAAAATAGGAAAAGGAAGGACTGGTGTTGGTGTTGCCTGAACGATCAGTAGCATTAAACCAAACAAAAACATCGCCGGTTTTACCACTTGGAGGAACTATTCCCGTGAAGGTGTTCGGGTCTGAGCCATTTTGCTCTGATCCTGGCAATGCTTCTGTCTCCTGAAAAGTAACATTATCAAAAGAAAAGAAGAGTGTAGCATCTGCTATTCCAACATTATCAGTAATCACAATGGCCACATCAACAGGGATAAATACATTGGGTTGTGTTGGTATTGTCTCGGGCTGACCAAAAACAGGCGGATCTCCATCAATAACCGTCTGTTCAAGGTTTGAACTACCGGTTTGATTCTGGGAGTCTAAAGCAATTACTTCAAAATACACCGTCGTTGTCTCGGACCGTCCTGGTATGAGTCCAGTATAATTCCCTTTGTTTTCCATTGAGATATTCGTAACATTAGTTCCATTGTAGCTATACGAGAGAACAGCTGATTGATCATCAAAGTCACCGAGAATAGCAGCAGTAACTAAGATATCTTGATTGAGGTTTGGATACAAGGGATCAAGGAACAGAGCAATACTGGCATTGTAGTTCACAGAGTTGTCTAATGATGCATCTGTCCATGCACTGTAACTATCACCAACACGATAATCAAGGAAAAACTCACCAAACAAGCCTCCTGCTTGGAGATAAACAGTTGCGTTTACCGAATCATTGCCATCTGAGGTTGTTTGTTGTCCTTGTCCAGCCCACCAGTAATAACCCATTTCTGGAGGGTAGGAACTGTTCACATTATCAACGATATAACCATTATAATCAATAACACCTTCATGATCGCCAATGTAGGATACATTGAGAACACTCCAATTTTCAGGAACCATAACGGCAAACCAAGGAAATTGGCTGTCGGTTCCATTAGAGAATACCTGAAGGTGGGTAATAACCCTTCCGCCTAAGGTAGGTCGTTCAGGTTGATCAATGGATTGGATGCTTATGCATCCGGTGAGAAGTACAGCAAGAAGAGCGATACAAATAATCATCCAGGTCATTTTCCGATGTACGGTTTGCGTTGCCGAAAGATCCGAGTGATTATTCATGGGACACACTCCGGATCAAGATCAGGATCACAAGCCGTAACATTAATCTCTAAGAGGCTGTTCATCATGACATAGATCTCCGTAGGAATAATTTGGAAAAGAGGTGGTTGATTTAATACATCAACAACAAGATTGAGAAGCTTGGTGTCATTGCTCAATCCATCACTCGCGGTTATTGTAATAAGATGGTTTCCAACGTCCCCATTCGTAGGAGTAAAAGAAACAATTCCCTCAGAAGAAATATTGAACAAGGTGGTGTTGTCTGAGAAGAGAATATTATCAGCATCAGCATCACTTGCATTTACCTGGAGCATAAAGGAGGTTCCTTCCTGTACTCGCTGAGGTGGTATAAACAATATAACCGGTGCATCATTGGTATTGGTAATCGTAAAGGGAACTACCTCAAAGACCGTAAGTTGGCCATCAGTAACCGTAATATTCACGAGATACTCTCCAAGATTGGCCTGCTTTGGTGTCAATGAAATTGCTCCAGTAATGGGATGGATGGTAAAGAAGGTTGCATTATCAGCAAACATAAGATCCTCACCATCTGGATCTGTTGCTTCGACGGTAACAGAGTAATACGTATCTTCAAGAAGATGTTGGCTACCTAACGGAGTCAAGACCGGAGGCCTGTTCACATTCTCAATGACAAGGCTAAAGGTTGTTGCCACGGTAGCAAAACCATCAGTAACAAGAATGGTCAGTTGGTACTGTCCTGCATCTTCAAAGGTAGTTTGTAAACTTAGGGTTGTGTTAGTAAGCACAAAGCGATCTGCCAAAGGAACATAGCCAAACACTTCATGATCAGTTATGGTTATATTCAGAGGATCTCCCTCTGGATCAGAAACATTCAGCAGGATCGCCAGCGTTTCATTCTCAGCAATGTTCATATCAGGAAGAGGTTCAAGCTGAGGAGGGAAGAATGTTCTGTTGTGGATGAAGAACAGGATGGTCTCTTTGTTGTTTTGATTACCATGCTTATCCCGACAGTTCAGGAAAACAGTGTAATAGGCTCCATTAGAGAGGTTCGTGAGTTCTGTTCTATGGTTAATTTCGCCGGTTTCATTGAAAGCGAGCATTGCACTGTATTCTGTGGTGATAAATGAATACCGGCATGTTGCAGACTCGTCAGTAGCTAAGGAAAGCATAACCGAGCTGGTATTAATTGCAAACGAAGTATTATCCACCGGTTGTTTATTCGTCATGGTCGGAGGAATAAAATCAATCGCAAAATAGGCAAAGGTTCGCTCAACTAAGGTTGTTCTGGTCAGTGGATCTGGAACGTCCTCAAGCCCAAAGGTATAGTAAGCTGTCTTGAAGGTTGTTCCTTCATACTTAACTGCTGCACCATCTGCGTTGGAATATTCCAGTGATTCAGTTGCAGGAGCTAGTGCTTGGATCTCTTCGCCTGGTTCTGTAAGCGTGAAGAGCAATCCTTTTCCCACAGGATCACGGAAAACGCCTTCAATGGTTTTTGTGGGTGCAACTCTTCGATAGGCTGCAGAGAGATAATTCTGATAAAAACCCGTCGTTCCTCTCTCGTGTCCTAAACGGTTACTAAAGACCAGAAGGTTTCCCCCCGTATCAAGATACTGCTGAAGGCGTGCCTGTTCATACGGATCTAAGGATTGTTCACTAGCAACACCCGTCACCCAAACAACAATCCGGAACATATCAAGAACTGCTGCTGTTGGCATTCCTGCGGTATTATTATGCACCACAACATCATACCCTAATCCTCCTGATTCCTGAATGGGTTTGGTATACAGGGTGGTATTACTGTTAGGATCATCATTCACCAGAAGAACAGGAACCTTCTGCGTGATAAGGATTTCTTTAGAGAGGGTATTATCTTCCACAAAGGTTTCGTTCAACGCAGGAACTACGCTTACCGTAATATTTGGTCTTCCTTCTAAAAGCAAAACGCTAAAAAAGAGATCTTTTGAAGATTCTCCAGGAAGATCCACACGAACAGCATTTGAAAGGTTTCCATCAACCAGGAGTTGAACCTCGAGGTCAGTGAGGTTCTCCATCATCGTATTCTCGATGGTTGCTTTGACTGAGAAGAGTTCATTTGGTCTCTCATAAAGCGGAAGCTCTATTGCCGAAACTTTTGCATTCTGGAACGCAACTGAGAAATTCACACCCACGGTTTGTGTGTTGTTGAAGAGGTCTGCAGCAGAAAGCACCAGCGAATGATTGCCTCCGAGAATAATAAGCGGATAGGTTACTGGAATAAAGGATCGTGTTGCATTGAGAGGAATTTGTGGTTCATTATCAAGAGTATAGCTGATTGTTGTAGCTTCATCAGTATAAAAACTGAGATCAATACTGTTGGTCAGATAGGTGATATTTTCTGGAGATATCATCGTTAGCAGAGGTGCTCTAAGATCAAGCATAAAAGAAGATTCTTTACTCATCGTGTTATTCGTGTCATCAGTGGCAATAACCGTCAGTGGATAAGTTCCATGAAGCAATGGCCCAGGAAGGGATGCCTCATATCTTTCAGTAATACCATTGTACACCATCTCCTGGCTACGATTTTCAAGCATGGCGATAACGCTCACGATGCCATGATCATCAGTTATGTTTGCTTCCACACGTATCATCTGTTCAGGAATGTTGCTTATTTGCGGAGAAACAAGAACATCATGAATTATTGGCGTCTGATCTGTCGATGCAAGGATATAGCTCCCTGATCGAGTAAGTGAGACCGTAATGCTATTGCTCAGAGGATCAACACTTCCGTTCAACCTCACAAGAGTCTGCGTATCATACAGCGCTAAGGAGGATTCTGCAAGATGTCGCGGGATGAGCTCATATTCAGGATACAGAATGGTAAGATTTATTTTCTTCGCATTTGTTAGAACATTATCAGTAATATTAACCCGCCAGAGACTGCCAATGGTAAAAAAAGAAGGAGCGTCAAAACTGTTGTTGGCTATTTTTTCAATGGTAACTCTCCCATCGCTGATGGACATTGTTTTTGTCTTGAGGGTAAGTAAGACGTCAGTTGCATCGGTGAGATCAAGAGCGGCAAGATCATATGTTGGGAGTGATAGAATAGTCACGTATGCCGTATGATCCATCGTCGATTGCTCAACAATGATGTTCCTCAGTGGTTGAATAGTAGTCTCAAAGATCTCATCACCATCATAATCGAGATTCATGATGAAACTTCCTGAAAGATCGAGTTGAGCAACTGAATCCTTGGATACATTGGTTAATGGATAGGTAAGATAAATGGTATTACTTTCATTCATCAGCAGAATACTTACATTAAATGATCCATAGGCGTAAGCACTTACGACAAAACGATAGCTCTCGTTAAACTGGAGCACGGTAATCTTTTTTTTGTTGGTGGTTGGATCTATACGATAATCAGAGCCTGGAATTTCGGTTTCGATATCGCCAAACTCATTTATCCCTGTATGCTTTCCCTGAGAATCATAGAGATGGAAGTCAACAGGAGACCCACCCTCTATGACAAGCTCTGGCTGGAATGCATTTCTCCCGTCAATACCAACCATCTTGTCAACAAGAGATTGACCACCAACAAAATAGCCAATAGTAGGAGTAACATCAATGGAACGAAGTGTTTTTGCGAGATCTTTGTTTCCTCGTACAAAGAGATCATACCCCGATCCAGCAACCACAAAGGGTAGCCAAGACAGATGACCATAGGCTGCATAGTGAGGGAAATCATGGAAATAATATCCCTGAGAAGCAATGAGAATCATGTTAGGACTCTCAGCAAAGGGAGGATTTCCCATAAGGAATGGTAAGAAGAAATCACTTGCAGGTTCAAAGACATCATTGGCGCCATCGTAATAATAGCGCTGATAGATACCATCCTGCTTTAGTAAAATTCTTTGTAGGGTACCAAACCAGCTGCTTTCCTGAATATAACGACTATTATTTGAGAAAACTCGTGCAACGTCCAAACCATCCTTGGAATAGGCCATGAATCCATTAAGGAAAAGATCAGTAACTTCGAGGCCTTCAGGTTTTCGTAAATCTCCTAAATCCCAATTTGCCAATGCATGAAAAGAGTCCTTTTCAACATTTTTCAATCCAAGATCTGAGGTAATAATAAAGAGAGTATCATCATAAAGATTGCTTGTTTTCAATGCATCAATAATTTCTCCAATCTGGCTGTCAACTTCATTGGGATCGATGGTTTTGAGTTCTTCTTCTGGAGTCATTCCCTCTTCCCAGACACCACGATCTTCACCCAAATCATTTGTGAGGAGATAGATAACCATGAGATCTGGAGCATCATTAGAACGCTTTGCATCATTGTTTTTCAGATTAGTGAGATAAAACTTTCTGTGTTCTTGACCAAACTCAGCACCACTGATGAAACTAACAAGTGGCATCATCATAAAATCAGGAGGGATCTGAGTAATCCCTTTGCTGTAGAGCGACGGCAGAGCCGCACTGTGCTTCTCGTTTTTTGCAAGATAATCAAACAAGGTCATAACACCCTTCTCTGTCCAGAGTGTATCAATTGTTGTGTAGGGAGTATGGTCAAACGGAACAAACTCTAGATCTGTTTCTTCTCGCATAAAGTTATCACCAATAATAAAATGCTTTGAGGGATAAAGGCCTGTAAAGAAATCTGCCTGAGAGGTCATTGTTGTCCCTAAAACAGAAGAAGATATACGGGAATGGTAACCATTGGTATCATCCAAGAGCTGTTGGATACGAGGAATTTTCTCAGGACGGCTGAAAAGTGTGTCATCATCCATGCCGCCTGCAACAATCAAAACAACAACATGCGGTGTTGTTTTTCTCATTTTGACCATGGTAAATTGTGCTGTTTCAACCCAGGTGACAAAGACTCTATCAGTCCAATCAGTTGGACGTGCCAATTTACTAATGGTTAAGGCAGGTTCAGCAATTTCACCATACCCTAATACCGGAAAGGTTGTCGAGTCAGCAAGTAAGACTGGTTCAGCAAAGGTTACTTTGTCTTCTTTCTGCTGTCCTTTGATGTACTCTAATGAGTATTCATCATAGCGATCATTGTCTTTGCTCCTCACATACGCTATGTGCAGAATATCTTGTGCGTCAACACCGAGCTGTGGCTTTGCAAGGGTGAATGGATACTGCGGTCTTTTCTCTAAAGAGGTAACAAGACGTTGCTTGCCAACTTTTTCGGAGGTTACCTCATTATAAAACACCTTATCCTCACTCTCCCAAACCGTGTGAACCGTTCTTTTATCATCAATGTCCATACCAGGAACCCATGGCTCAGGAACATTCTCTGAAACCTTCTGCTGGAGATAAGGGTAATCACCACTCAGTTGTTTGTAGAACAATCGTTGAGGTGTATTTTGATTAAAAGTCCCTTCCGAAGTATCTTCGTATCGTCTATAGAGAACATGGGGCGTTCCTTCATTATCCAGTAACGCATTTGAGAAATCAAAGGTAACGCCGAGCGTAGAAGTCTCATCAATTGTTGTCCACTGCCAGTTCGGTGGACTTTTTTTTATAAGAGGTGCACCGGCACAGGTAGTAACACCAACAAGTGCACCGCTGTAGAGAGATGCTGACTCAGGAAATTTGTTTATATCACCTGGCCATTCTGGAAACCCCGAATATCCCTCACTACGTTTAATCAATTGAAGAGACTGTCCAGTAAATTTAGTCGATTTTGGTATTAATCCACTAAAAGAAGGATAGATGAAAAAGCCTCCAAAATAACCCATCAAAGCACTCGACATGGATCTTAAACCACTCTCGGTAAGACACACAGGATAAACATAACCAAAGTAAAAATTATCAGGATACTGCATGGCAACCCGCGCAGAGATAACTGGCTCATTGGTAAGAGGATCAATGGTAATGGTTGGATAGTTAAGACGGGTTTCCATATAGTCTTGCCATTTGTAGTAAATAGGCTCTCGCTTTGCTATACTGACGACTTCTTTGTCATCGACAATGTCAAATTTGAGCTTGAGATAGATCAAAAAACTGAATGCAATGTTCTTGCTTTCCTTCATATAAACAAGATGGGGGATATCGTTTGCATCTACTGCGATATCAACATAACGAGTAAGATAATAGAAAGATTCATCAACCGTGGTAAAGACAATAGACTTATCCTTACTCCAAGCAAACAAATCAGGATGTTCAAGATCGATTGTTGCTCGCTGTTCCTTAGGTATCTTGGCATAGAGAACCTGGGTGACAAACATACCCGATTCATCCTCTTTTACTACTTGACGACCTGCAACATGGAGATTTCCTTTGCTATCAACGGCAATTTTTTGTTCACGCACCGCATTGGTAACAACAAAACCATCGGGATCGTAGATATCTAATTCTGGATCAAAGATACCATATCCCGGTGTTTCTTTTTCATCCACATCAATAACAATTTCATATCCTCCCAATTCCTTTTTTGTTTGTGCCTTCCAAAGGTCGAGGGTTTTGGTAAAATCAGTTGATGGAGGAACTACCAAGGTTTCAACACTCTCAGAAACATCTTCAAGGGGTATTCCCGCTCTAATCACCGTAAATTGTTTAACAGTATAGACACGAACTTCTCCAGTATGTTTTTTGAATAGATGTAAATTCGCTGCAACTGCATTTGATTCTGCAAAGGCGTCGGTAGGTTCACCACCAGTAAAGGAGGATGCAATTGCTCCGCATATCTCTTCTTCAGGTTGGCACGTTATCTTAAATCCAGGATCAGAGCGTCCATCAATAACATCCATTTTTGGATCATAAATACCATTCTGATTCACATCAACAATAAGATCATAAAAGCCAACCTCTTTCCGGTCAATATCATCCCAGATTTCCACACCTAACTCTCCCTCATCTCCTATCGAAGCATCATCCACGAACCGAATCGAACCTTGGAGTGAGTCACCATTCTCCCAATTGCGATCTTTCATGACATAGAGATCAACCTTTGTTTTTGGCTCAAAGCCAACACCCATGGCAAAAATCTCTGATGATGTCCCCCATGAGAACTCATCATCAAAGTCATTAAAACCTCCATTTGGAGAGTGTGATGCACCTGCATAGCCAATACGAAAACCAACTGTTTTGTGATAATCAACCACATCCTCGTATCTCTTCCATGAATCTTTTTTCGTTACCTCATGGGTACGAGGATCTTTTTCCTTGACATCATAGGTAATAGAACCAAAATCAGGCTCAACAACCCCTTTTTTCTCACCAAAGTCAACAAAAACATTGAAATGTCCTTTTGCATCAAAAATTGCCTTTTGAAGTTTTGTGAGATCAGGAAAGATTCCAGGTGTATTGGGATCCCAAAGTAAGGTTTTTTTGGGAAGAGTTCCATTAACATTATCAGTTGTTGCTGTTTCTTCGTAGGTAAAAAGGGTAAAGCCATTCACCGCTTCATTCTTGTTTGACGATTCTGAAATAGTTTGAGTAGAATCCCACGCAAAATCATGACGGTTGGCGACAACAACCAACTGAAGAGGTGTTTCACTGGGAAGTCCCTGACCATAAGCATAAATCAGATTACCATACGGAAAGAAATTAGTGGCATTGTCAGTTTCATTTGCTGCATCAATCCCTCTCACACCACTGACGACAAGTGCAAAGTTCTGGCCATTGGGAGTAAAGGAAGGATTAACTGATTTTCCTTTAATAGTAATATTCCAGAATCCATCTTCTGGTTCTTTGAGGATTAACCGTTTGACATTACTTTTTACTTTTTCTGGCTCGTTACATCTTAATCTAAGTGGAGATGACGCAGATGCTTTGATGTTAAACATAACATGATCCTCATCAGTAATAGTGTCTTGATCTACATAAATGAGACGACAATAATCCTTAGCGGACTCATCAACTGACTCACCTTCCTCATTAAAGTTATTGAATGTGCTTTTGTACTTGATTCCTGTCGGAGAAGTCATCTCAAGCTCAAGTTCATTAACAAGACTCCTGGAGGTCAAAGAGGAATCTGGAGGGTCCATCCACGTAAACGTAATTCCCATGGCACGATCAGAAGAAAACCGGTAGGGAAAAATAACTTTTGTTTCAACAATCTCATTATCTTTATACCGTAAACACTGGTACGGCCAACACGGTTTGATAGAATTCGAGAAATTCACTTTCCCCCAACCTTCACGG
Source organism: Candidatus Woesearchaeota archaeon (assembly GCA_016187565.1). Lineage (NCBI taxonomy): Archaea > Nanobdellati > Candidatus Woesearchaeota > Candidatus Woesearchaeota archaeon. The sequence continues at coordinate 169,856 of JACPJR010000031.1, read as the reverse complement.
AAATTAGGAATTGACCCTGTTTGACTATACAAATCCTGATAATCTGCCCCAAAAATGGGTCCTATCCCAATGAGTCTATTTGGTACATCTTGTGCTCCATTAATCACCGTTGCTTTCAAGAGCGCAGCACTTGGTTTTTCAACTGTTTGTTCCTTCTGATAGTATTCCCTAATCAGAGCACCAACTGCAGCAGCCGCAGGAGTCGCAAAACTGGTCCCATACGAAACACGATATTGTGGCCCAAAATGGTACTGAGCTGCTAAGTAGTAAGGGTCACCACCAAGTGTAGAAACATAATGCTTGCTAACCTCATCGTCCATTTGGCTAGATCTTACAATAAATCTTCCCGATGCTACAGTAACAACATCAGGTTTTAATCGCAAATCTGGAGTAGGTCCTCTGCTTGAGCCACCCCAGAGATCTGTGTCACTATCAACACGATGACAACTCTCAGCATCGTACATATCATCTCTCTCAAAAGCATTCTCTTTCTTAAACCACCTTACACCATCACACCCTTTTAATTCCTGCTCTAAGCCACCAACCGTCAGAACATTCTTCGCGACCCCAGGATTTGCAAGGTTTCCCCATCCAAATTCTTGAGAAGTTTCGTATACTGAACATTTAAATGCATTAAATAATAAAATATCGGTAAGAGGAATATAACTTAATGTGTCTTCAAAGTCTCTTCCTGTGTTTGAGGCTGCAAAAAATGGAAGAAAATCTTGTTTTTCAAAAACAAAACGATTTATCCGTACATCATAATTTCTAGGTTCAGTAAGTTTTTGCACACGTCTACAATAATAAAAGGTCGAAGGGCCAGTGGCAGTACCCCAACTATTCGTGTAAACTCTTGCTCCTCGTTCGTAAGAATTGTCAAATGCATAGATCACATCATCCTCAGGAAAACGCCCGGTAAATAATGTTCTTTGAAGTTCTTTGAGGACGTTTGCATTACAAACTTTTGTTGAATAGAGACTGGCAAGAGGTGCAATTCCTCTAATGGACTCCTGCTTATAATTCATTCCAGACACTCCTGCTCCGACAGCAACTCCTGCTGTAGCCGTTCCATGCCCAATAGGATCCTCACCATTATTCTTTTCCAAACCTCTTGGCTCCATATTCTTAGGTGCATTACAATCCCTTGAAAAAGGGATATCCTCGTTAGGAATAACACTCGCACCTAACTCAGCATGACTGGTGTCTGTTCCTGTATCTAAATGGCCAATGACTTGTCCATCACCTTCGTATCCATAAAAATTCTGATTCTTACCAATAACAGCACTCTTTCGGACACCAAGGGTAAGAGGGGTCTTAAATCCAAAGAACTCAATGGCGGGTAAAATGGTAACCGATGAAACATCAGGGATAAAGGAGATGTTCAAAATGTTCTTCACCTCAGTTTCAACACCAAGTGAATCATTGAGAACGTACTGAACCGTTGCTCCAAGCCCAGTGATGCTTTCATTAACTTCCTGAACATGCTGGAAGGTAAAGATGGTTAAATTAAGCGTCTCATTATCTTCAAGTAATGCCTCATTGATAATTCGGTAAAGTCCTGAACTCAACCGATCGGCAGGCTGGAAAATACCAAGGAAACGAACATAGGAAAGATTCTGGATTTGAGTTTTGATGAGCGGATCAAAAAACACAATATACCCATTGTCAGGAATATATTCTAAAAATTCTACACCAATTCCCTCAAGTTCTTCGCTCTGATTCTGCGTCAGAAAACCATAGAACTGAATAACATAATACCCGGTGTCCTCAGCTGTTAGAAACTGAGAAGAGATATTTGCTTCCTCAGTGAGCGGATCATACACAGAGTTCAATAAAAATAAATTCTGATCACACGCATCTCCTTTGTCATCAAGGTCTGCATCATCCTGGTCAGGATTATCATCAAAAGGACAATTGTCACATTCGTTACCTCTGCCATCATCATCACTATCGTTCTGATCAGGATTTGCTATGGTGGGACAAACGTCTTCTTCTTGTTGACCGCCTCGACATAAGAGCAAAGAGCTGTACAACTCAATCTCATTGATTCGCACATCATCATCATCAAAGTCATAATCAAGAAGAGTAAGTCGAAAAAACCGTGCAGGAGTGAGATTAAAGAAGATATCATTTCGTACATCCTCATTTTTAGAGACTGCTATGACCATGCTAAAGTTGCTGCCATCTTCACTAAGCGCAACCGTATAGTCATACAAGCGTGACAAAGAATCATTAAACACAATGACAAAACGGTCAAGAGGAATGATCTGACCAAGATCAATGGTTACATACTGAGGAGGCTCCCCAACGAGCGCAAGGAATGTGGTGTTATCCCCATCAACAGCAAACAGCGGAACATAAGGGTCTACAAAGGCTGAGGCATTAATCATTTTATCACGAGCAACATTCTCCGGGAGTGGCTCAGTAAGCGAGGGGCCAAAATCACAAATGCTATCATCATCTGCATCATAATCACAAACATCACCAATAGTGTCATTATCAAGGTCTCCTTGAAAGGGGTTGTAGTCCATGATACAATTATCGCAGACATCGCCAAGCCCATCATAATCACTATCAGACTGATTGGGATTAGCAACATTACAATTATCTACAAAGTCAAAAACAGCATCAAGGTCATTATCAGAGAACGGATCTTCTTCAAGCCAAAAAGGAATGCTCACATTTCCAGAAACAGATGCATTAATTACTGCAGAATCATTCGACCCAAACCAATTGTTTTGAGCCTCCAAGAGCACGCTTTCATTCGTATTCTCGATGTTAAAGGTATTATTGCGAAATGAGTTTAACTCAGCGTCAACATAAAAATAGCCACGGGTAAGTATACCGCGATTGGATTTTTCAAGTAATGTCGTTTCAACGCGGATAAACGACTCATAGACATCCAATCCTGTATCAAATTGCTCAAAAACACAGTTTTTGATGGTAACCAGAGAATTATTAAAAAATGAGACGCCCGTTCCAGTCCCATTTCCGGTAATTCTATGCAACTGACAATCCAAGGTAAGGTCATCGGCTGTTACGGTAAAACACGTTCCAGAAACAGTCATATCCTCCTCAAGGACATAGACCGTTGATTCATTCAGTACCTGACAGCCAGAAATAACGCTGTCACTACCCGCAGGATTACTCAACACTAAAAGCAAAAGAACCATCAGCATGACGTAGAGCGGTGTCACTATTCTGGGTACAAAAAATCTTCGCGATTCCCCCCTGCCAACCATAGTCACGTAGTAAAACCTACTCCAATGTTTTAAGATACTCCTGAACCAGTTTCTCTTGTTTCTCTCTGGTCAGTGTTCGTTGAACACGACCCTGAAGATATTCCTCCATATCAGGATCTATTTCGAGGATTTCAGCAAACTCACCTTGATGCTCTTCCATAAACTTATCAACGTCATGATCAGATGCCTTGACATCTGACAAATGCAACTCCTGCTCAAGCAACTGAGAAATGGCCAGGGCATCACTCAGTTCCTTACGATATCCTTCTAAGGTATAACCGTTATCAGTAAGAAATTGGCTGAACCCACGATCATCAAGTCCACTCATGGTTTTGATGTTGGTGACAAAACTATCAACCGTATCATTCGTCATAGTAATCTCCTGCTGTGCCACTTCATGAAGCAACAGCTCTCGACGCTCCTCTGGAGAATAAGATTCCTGAAGCTGAGATTCCTGGTTTAGTGTAGCTGTTCTGTCCGGCGTTGTCACGAGATTACTCTCAGGATTGGTAGAGGAAAGAGATTTTGTTTGGGTAACCAACGCAGAAGGCAAGGACTCTTTATGGTGATAAATATTATAGAAAACCCCAACGGTAAATAAAGCTAAGAATAGTACACAGACCACTATAACACTGTGCCGCTTCATAACACCCCCCACATTTCCTCTGTTACCTAGAAATATATAAAGATTTGGCTGCTGAAAAATATATCTTTAAAAGATACTGTTCAATCCAAAGGAACTCAACACCCCTTTTTAGGGTTCCTCAGATTGACCTGCATCTGCCTGTAACGCAGCAACCTTGTCTAATTTTTCCCAAGTAAAATCGGGATCATCTCTGCCAAAGTGGCCGTAAGCAGCAGTTTTTTTATAGATCGGTCGTAGCAAGTCAAGCGTTTCTATAATCCATCTCGGCGTCAGTTTAAAGTGCTTTTTTATAGCGTTAATAATCTTCTCTTCAGGAACCTTATTTGTACTAAACGTATCGATATTTATTGATGTCGGCTGCGCAACCCCAATTGCATAGCTTAACTGGACTTCACATTTGTCAGCCAATCCAGCAGCAACAACATTCTTTGCAACCCATCTTGCAGCATAAGCTCCTGATCTGTCAACCTTGCTAGGATCTTTCCCAGAAAAAGCCCCGCCGCCATGCCTGCCAATACCTCCATAGGTGTCAACAATTATTTTTCTGCCAGTAACACCAGTATCGCCTTGAGGGCCTCCAATAACAAATTTCCCTGTTGCATTAATGTATATTTTTGTGCTTTCATCCAGATAATCACTACACACCGGCTTTATGACCTTTTTTATGATTTCCTCTTTTAGCTTATCTTCAGATATATCATCCATATGTTGCTGGGCAATAACCACCGCGCTTAATCTTTTTGGCTTCCCATTATGGTATTCAACAGAAACCTGACTTTTTCCATCTGGGCCAAGCCCTTCGACAATGCCCTGCTTTCTAACATAAGCCAGTTTTCTTGTTAATTTATGTGCCAGCATAATAGGCAATGGCATTAGCTCCGGTGTCTCATTTGTAGCAAAGCCATACATCATTCCTTGGTCGCCGGCGCCTTGTTCCTTGAAAAGCCCCTGCCCTTCTGTCACACCTTGCGAAATGTCAGGGCTTTGGCCATGTACAGAAACCATAACTCCTGCATCTTCGCAGTCAATTCCGAATTCAGGATTTGTATATCCAATCTCCCTCAAGGTCTTTCTTACAACATCTTGTATCTCAACATATCCTTTTGTTGTTATTTCTCCTGCGACAACAACAAGCCCCGTTGTTGTCAGTGTCTCAACAGCGCATCGTGAATGAGGGTCTTGTTTCAGCAGTTCATCTAAAATTCCATCTGAAATCTGATCTGCGATTTTATCTGGGTGACCCTCAGTCACACTTTCCGATGTAAAGTATTCTATCTTTGTCATTTTGTTTTACCTCTAATTATATTTTTATATGGCACCTATTTTATAAATTGTCCTTCAGTAACACTTTCAGAAGTAAACAGGTATCGTTCTTCCATTATCATAACCTCCTTAACTCAGATGTTGTTCTGCAAAAACACAATAGATGCCGAACCTTTTTAGGCCTATTTAAAGGTTCATGCATAAATTATTCCAAAGAGAATTTTATGCCAAATCTTTTTAAAACCAATAGCATTTCCCAGCCATATGCGAGTTTGGCGAGTCATTGATAATACAAACAGCAACGGAAACCATACTGATGAACAAAGGAAATCACTGGAAAGGTTACTAAGACTATATACCAGTGACCGTGAATCAACAGTAGTACTTCCTACAACAAGCGTCGGAGAACAAGAAGAGATCATCAGGGATCTGTTAAAAGACTATGGAGATGATCTTTATCTTGTTTTTCATACCGGCGATGGGGGTGTGATGCAGGGCATTAATGTCATTGCGCAATCTGATGCACAACCGACAATCGTCCCACTCCATGCAGGGAGTTATAACATTATTTATGCACGGTACGCTGGATTCCATGGACATCCATTGAGAGATCTCCAGAAGGTACTTATGTCTATTGACACATTGCCCAGAAGGAATCTGCCGCTGCTCTGTATTGAGGATGACCAAAGAAAAAAAAGGTATGGTGGTGTGTTCGCCAATGGTAGTGTTGTCCGCCTGATTGATGATTATGAAAACGGTACAAGAGCTGATGCAGGAACGTTCAGATTAGGGGTAAAATTAGGAGTGGGCATACTGACACTGAACGAGTACCATCGACAATTATTCCAAAAAACACCCATGGGAATTAGCATGATTGCTGCACCTAATCACGAGCAGGGTGAAGCATTTCCACGGGAATATTCCTTCAATACATCCTTCTATGCTATTCTCGCTGGTATGTATCCGTATCTGATGAATAGCCAGTTTGTCCCGTTTTATCGAAAAAAGAGTCCTGAAAGGAAAGGCCAGCGTAATGGAGCGATTTGTCCACCTCAGGAAGAAGAAGATCGCTACAGTCATGTTATTTTAGAGGATATTGATCTTTCTCATCCATCACTCTCCACACGACTAAGAACAGTCTACGAAATGATTCAAGGGTTTCGACATGCACGAGCCATACCCAATCGTTTCGACGGGCTTTGTGAACGTATCTCGATTCATACAACCGAACCCTTTCCTTATACCCTTGATGGAGAGCGATCCGTGCCTCAAGAAACTTCTGGAAAAGCAACACCACTAGCAGCACGCTCAGTCACCATTTCAACAAGGGCGTTTATCCCTTGTGTTATGCTCAACAGAGCAAATACTGAGGAGTTAAAACAAAGATATCCACTGAGACTCTAAGTCAACAGTTCTCAGGCCTTGTTTTTATTTCTGGCTCTTCCACGGATTGTAATTCGTTGTACCGTTGTCGTAATCGTTCCTCATGAATGCCAAACATCTCTAATACTAAATAACCTGCCTTTTCTAGCCCTTGTTTACCGATTCCGGATAGAATAAGCGGACGCTCACCTGGCGTACTTGCTGAAGCGAGTAAGATATCCCTTGGCTCATACCCTTCTCCTGGTAATGGAACTGAAATAACAGGAATTTCTGGTCTCCAGGATTTAACAGCAAGCGGAAGATTTGGGACTAACCCAGCAACTGTAATAATAACACGTACATCATCCAGTCCTTTGCAGTAATCTCTTAAGGCTTCTGGATTTCGATCTGAGGAAATAATTGAATATTCATAGGTTATTCCTACAGTATCAAATAATTGCAGCAATCCTGAATCAACAACCATAGATTCGTCTTTTCTGCTTCCAAGAATTATAGCGACTCTTGTCTGATGAACTTCATTCTCAAGAGTTTTCTCTATTTCAGATAAATGTCTTGATTTTCTCACAGCTCGTCCAGAAATAGTATACATTTCTCCTCTTTCAACAACGTAATGCCGTAGATCTCCTTGAAAGTTCAGATTCTCAGCAACCTCCTCAGCCACGGTGTGAAGTTGCACATCATGGGGAGAACCATCTTTTGTTAAGACAGACAACGCTTTTACCTTCCCTAATCGCAACATTGTTGGAAGTTTCTGCGCCAATTCATGAATGTGAGATTTTTCAGCGCAAAAATAATACACATTTACTTTACCCTCGATATCACTCAGTAATCTATGAAGGTAGTGTGGTGCAACTTCATGAATATCAGATCCATAAAGAACCACGGTCCCTTGGACATTATTGGTGTGTGCTGTTGTGAAATATTCGCCAGGCGGAGATAAAAATGTTCCTAATACTCTTCTGAGCTCGCTAAAATCAGTAAACCAAGCATCTATATATTGTCTTGCTTCTTGAGAAAGTGGGTTTCCTTTATCCGTGAAGGCGTAAACCAAAATTTTGTTTTCTTTTGCTCGTCGTATTTCACGCAAGCTTCCATCAGAAGACCGAGGAAGATAAGCAACAAGAATATGACTCTGGTCTATAAGTGCTAAATCTTGTGCTATAAGCTCGTCAAGAGGAATACTCTCAATATCTTTTCCCAAGGTTGGATCAAGAACATGAAAACCTAAATGAGTAAATGCTTCACCGTAGGTCGTTCTCCATCTCAGAATCTCTTCTCTGCTTTGATGTACTTCTGCTCCTGCAAAAAAGAGTGATTTATATCTGTCCATGGATTTGAGATTCTCCTATGACTCCGCTGCTAAATATAATAGAAAACCTAAATTTTTAATATTATTTGTTAGGTTTTCTAGTATATACTAGAGGAAAAAACATATTAAATACTATTGTCCTCTATTATATCATGTTATCACTTAAGAAAAGTCTTAAGAGAAGGTTTAAATAATTTTGTTGTAGTATCACCACAACATTTAAATAAATCAGGATAATTAATCATTTTATTAGAGCATTCCTCAGAGAGAATAGCGTGAAAAACACAAGAACATTAGAGAGAATAGGATTGAGCAAAAAAGAAGCAAAGGTGTATATTTCTCTCCTGAAATTAAAATTAGCCCCAGTAACCAAAATCTCTGAAGACAGTGAAGTCGATAGAACGCAAACCTATGATCTTCTTCAAGGGTTGGTTAAAAGAGGACTTGCCGCTTATGTACTCAAAAACAACACCAAACATTTCAGCCCTGCAAATCCTGAGGTGATATTGCATGATCTTGAGGAAAGAGAAAAAGAATTTCGTGCAGCACTTCCAACTTTAAAGCAACTGTTTGCTCAACAATCTGAGAGAACATCAGTTGAGATATTTAGAGGAATTCAGGGGCTAAAAGCAGTTTACAAAAATCTTTTGAAAAGTAACAATGATTATCTTCTTCTGGGAACGCCACAACGATTCGAGAAAATTTTGCCCATTTTTTCAAAGCAGTTTCTTATGCAGGCAGAGAAAGCAGGTATTCAAGAAAAGATTATTTTCAGCAGTAAAGAAAAATTTACAAAACTCAAAAAGGGAAAATATAAGTACCTGAAGCAGGACATTTTTAATCCAACTGATGCATTAATCTATAATGGCCATGTTATTCTCTTTGTCTGGTTAGAACCTTACTATGCTATCATGATACAAAGCAAAGCTGTTGAAAAGACTTATCGAAAGTATTTTGATTTCTTGTGGCAGCATGCAAAATCATTGTAACTCAGTTTAATATGCTTGATGGAGAATGATATCCTCTATCACCCTGCATGCGTAACGTAAATATCTTTTGATGATAGTCGTAGATTTTTTTTTTAGTTCTATATTTGCTGGCAATTGCCACATAGATATTCCAGGCTTCCTTATAATCAGCTACTGTTCTCTCATCTTGAAGTTGTTTTCCAGTTTTCAAATAAGCATCAATCTCTTCAAAAATCCAAGGATTACCAACGGTGGCCCTGGCTAACATTACTGCACTGCATCCTAAATCTATCATTCGCTTCGCACTTGGCCCGTCAACCACTAGTCCATTTCCGATGATGGGAATTCTTGCCTTAGCAATAATCTCTTGTAAAGCCTTCGAGTCTATGGGGGCAGTAGAGGCATCTGCAGCGGTCTTAGGATGAACCGTCACATAATCTAAGCCAACTTCATTTACAATCTCAATTACTCGTAGATAGACTTTCTGATTTTTCTCTGCTTTGTTTAAACCCAGTCTTATTTTTATCCCGCAGGGAAGTGGAGATTCCTTTCGCAAGGTTGTTAATAATTCTTTCATCTTCACTGTTCGTTTGAGCAACGCTGGACCATGACCCTTATTGATAATCTCCGGAGAAGGACAACCAAAATTTAAGTCGATAACAGAAAGATGGGAAAATCGTCCATCTTTTTTCTCTATCCCTTCCCTGATCATAGCCAAGGCTTTTTGAAGAATCTCTTTTTTGCTCACCAAAAGCTGAATCCCAGTCTTGACGAAAGGAGTATAGCTATCTACCAAGCTTATCGTAGCTTTATTTCCTTGCACCAGAGCTGATGCTTGAATCATTTCCGTGAACGTCAGCGAAGCACCATGGTGATAACAAAGAGTTCTAAATCCAAGATCCGAAACGCTTTCCATAGGGGAAAGCCACAATCGGCCGAGAGGGAATGAATTCATGCTAGGAAGAAATTAGAAGTATTCTTAAATGTTATTATGAACAAAACTAGATTCCATGAAAACTGCCTGTGTCATAGTGTCGCTTAATCGCATAAGTTAAAAAACAGTAAGTTTATATAGTTTAACTGTTTAACTGTTCAACAGGTGATATTATGGAAACAGAATCTTTAGATCTTGTCAAGATGTCAGTGAAGGGACAGTTAGTTGTACCTCAGAATATTCGTGAAGCTGCACAACTACACCCAGGAGAACGATTTATTGCCTTTCCTGTTGATGAAGGTGTGTTATTTAAGAAGGTTGACATACCAAGAGTTAAACTTAACTTCAAGTCTCTTGCGACTGAAATTGAGGGCCAGTTTAAAAAGAATCGCTTGAGAAGAAGTGACCTTAAAGAGGCAATTAAATGGGCAAGAAAAAGATAGTTATTGATACTAATAATTATATTGCCGCTCTTGGATGGAAGGGAAAATCTCGGGAGCTTCTTGAACGGGTTATTGATGGGGAATATGAATTATACCTCTCTGTAAAGCAACTTCAAGAGATTAAAAGAGTAATCGAGTATCCTAAGTTTACGTTTAGTCTTGATCAGAAAAAGAGATTTCTGAAGCTTCTCGAGGAGTTTACAAGACTCATTGATACGAGGTTAAAGCTAAATGTTGTAAAGGATGATCCGGATGATAATATAATCATTGAATGTGCAATTGAAGCGAATGTTGATTATATTATCTCTGGTGATGTTCACCTAAAAAAATTAGCACACTACAAACATATTCCCATTATTCCAGTCAGTGAATTCTTACGGATGTGAAACGCTGTTAAGTCTCTTTTTCTGATTTTATGATATCGGTCGACAACTACACATGAAATTAAATGAAATAAGATTAAGACACAAAAACATTTTTATTTAGAAGAATGGAGCAAAAAAAGAGTTTGCTTACTTTTGATGATTGCATTGAGGAAGCAGAAGAAAATTGTAATAAAATTGTAGAATTATTTCAATGAGAGCGTTCTCTTGCATACAGTCGACTCTCTTTCCTATCAAATGTATCGTAACCTGTTTTATCATGCAATAAATGAAAAAAACCCAAGTAATTCCCTCGAGTATTGTATTTAACTAAATAAGCAATTCTTTCTCTTGGAAAAGATACAAAAACTTTAGCATGAGCATCTCCCCAATCTGAATCTCCATGTTGTAGAACATTCAGTGCATGCTCATCTAGGCCATCAGCCCTCAAGTCAGCAAATAAACGATCACGCTCTTCTTCTTTTTTAACTCTAAATAATTCTCTCCATCTTTCATGCCACTGTGTCTTCCAATCATAAGAATGACAAACAGAATCACAAATTATTCCTACTGCTTCTTCTAAAATAGGTTGCTGTGACCAATAGGGCTCAAGGTCAGCTTCACACTTTTCCTTTATTCTCCCCAAATTAGTTTTTATTCCATTTGAAGAACCATCTACTAAAACATCACCTTCACCTATTGACCTGATTCCTGTAGAAGAGATATAATGGTCAAACAATAAGTTAACCACATCAATAACTGTAGGCTTCCCTGTTGCTTTTACCCTAATGTACGCTTCCAAACCAATGAACATATCAACGGATACCACAGAAACAGTTACGTATCTCATATCCTCTCTTAATTGATAACTAGCTTCATAAAATTTCCATGTGTCTTCTTCTGTTCCTTTAATTGGCTCAGATCCATTAATAATTAAATCACCTAATTCTCTAACTTTGGCAAAAGCCTCTACATAAGTTCCATGTCTAATCAAATCTCTGTTTCCACTTAAAATACCGATAAATCTTTGCATCGATATTAAGAATGGAGGGTTATTTAACTATTTATACGAAAAAACATTAATTTTCGTAATAATTTGTATGTCTTTTCCTAATAAGCAAAGGACATAAAGTTACGGTTATTAGTGTCCTTTGCTATAATTGAAAATGTTGCAAGAGAACGCCCTTCTATTTTTTGTTAGTAAGTTTCTCCGATGCAATATTCCATAAATGTTCAAAATGATTTCTATAAGTCTCAGCAATGTCTTTATTTTTTATCATGACTGCTGTAACAGGAGTTCCCCATGTAACGATAACTACTTTGTTACCATAAACGAAGGTGTTTGTAGGATTAAATTGTTTTTCTTCAAGAAATCTGTAATTTGTAGTTCGGGCTAGTTCTTTTTCAAATAAAAAAACACCGAATGTTTTCATGGTAATAACTCTTTCTTTAATATTATTTTTTCTAAGATCCCTAAAATATTGTTTCATAAATATTGGAAGAGTATCTTGATATTTTTGGTCATCAATACCGGTAATGAGGACTTCTTGTTTTGTTTTAATGATATCTTTGAGGAAATATTTTAATCCCTCTTTTCCTTTAAAGACTTCCACAAAAGTGTCTTCTTTAGGGATTTTGGTCATAGCTTCTAATTCAGGAAGAATAGAATCTACCTCTTGTTCTTGTACTTCTAACGCTCTTTTTTTATCTTCAAGATAATGTTTAATTTTACTAGGAGGGGTGGCTTGGAAGTATTTTTTAGCTCCTCTATAGATATGAGTAACCAAGCCCTTGTCCATTAATTGTTCTAGCTTATCATAGACATGTACTCGATATATTCCTGTTTGCTTACCTATTTCATAGGCCGTACTTGAGCCTGATTTGAGCAGATTGAGGTATATCTTAATCTCGTTTGCTGTTAAGCCGATTTTTCGTAGTATAGCTGCATCCATTCTTTTAATTGAGATTAGCTACTATTTAAATATTTCGTACCAGATTAGTACGACATAAATTAATATATTTCTGGTATGACTACTCATTAGGGATAAATAATGCTAGACGGAAATGATAGTATTGCTTACAAAGTAAAATCAGCAATAAATCAAGATGGAGAGCAAACGAATAGGTTACTGTTAGTTCTGAGAACGCCTCCATGTGAGTACAATAAGTGTACTATGTGTGGTTTTGATAATAATGCTGGTTACAATATTAAGTTACAGAATATCCAGCGACAATATCAACAGGGTATTGAAGGAGTGGATTTCTCAGATGTCAGAAGGATAGATTTTCCAACAGCTGGCTCTTTTTACAATGATAGGGAGTTACCTCCAGAATCAAGAAATTATCTTTTTTCTCAAATAAGTAAGCTTCCTGTTGGATCCGTGATGGTTGAAACGAGAGTTAACTATCTTACCGAAGAAAAAGTCAGAGAATCTAAAAGCCATCTGAGAGATGATCAAACCCTCGAGCTAGCAATAGGACTAGAAAGTGCTGATAATACCATCAGGAACAGAGTACTTCGCAAGGGGTTAAGCAAAAAAGGTTTTGAACGTTTTGCAGATATTTGTAGAAATACTGATTCACGACTTCTGGCTTATATTTTGATTAAAGCTCCAACGTTGACTGAAGCAGAAGCAATAGAAGATGCTGTTCAGACTGCTGATTATGTCTACCGAGTTGCAAACGAAAGGGGAATAAAAGCAAGAGTAGCATTTAAGCCAATGTTCATTCCTAAAGGCACTGAACTTGAGGAGCAATTTCTTAGTGAAGAATACCAATTGCCTAAATTATGGACTACCGTTGAAGCAGTTAGGAGAACCACTCAATTAGCAAATTATCAGCCAAACTCAATTTTTGTAGGCATGTTTGATGAAGACTTATCAGAAGGCAGATTCTCGAGCAATTGTCATGAATGCAATGCAGAGGTAGTTGAAGCACTTAAGCGATTCAATGGAACTCAAGATCTTTCTGAACTTGAAAGATTAAGCTGTGAATGTAAAACAGAATGGGAACAAGAAGTAAGGGGTGAAACAAAATGAAGGAATACATAGACGCTTCTGTATTCTTAGGAATGCATAGCACTGATGAAAGAATAAGAGTTGCTTGTAAAAATTACTTTGTTAACCGGTTGAATGATCAAGTTGGAATGAGTTTAGAACAGGTAGGAAAATGCGATGACGTTATTTGGGAATATTCTAGAGAAGAACAAGACGCGTACTATCCGTTTATGGATAATCTTCATACAGTAATGGATATTCAAAGAATAGCTTATGATGAAAAAGATATCCGAGAAGCAACAACTAATCCAGATTTACAAGATTTGAGTATTGCAGACAGATTGACTGCTGGAATGGCAATTGCCAGAGGAGCAGAATTATATTCTGTGAATCCAAAATTAGCAGGAAGAGATTATGTTCGTTCTCCAGAAGCTGGTGAGGAACTTTCATTTCCACAGGAATTGGAAAAAATGTATCAGAAGTCTTTGGAGGTGAGAGTATGTACTCTGGAATAATTCCTCCATTAATCACTCCCGTAGATTATAAGGGACATGTATGTGAAAAAAGTGTAAAGAATCTCGTTGATTTTGTTGGACCATACGCCACTGCATTAATGCCAACACTTAGTTCAGGAGAGGGTTGGAGATTAAGCGATGAACAATGGGAAGCTATGGTTAAGTTGACTCTTAAGCATTCTTTAGGTTTGCCTGTTTTAGCAGGTGTAGAGTATAAAACAACTGAAGAAGCTGTAGAAAAGGCTAGAACGGCACAGCGATTAGGGGTTGATGCTGTTGTCGTTACCACACCATTTGGAAAAGAAACCACCCAAGGGGAAATCTACCAACACTTTGAACAAATAAAAAAAGTTGGTGTTCCTGTATTTATTTATAACGAAGAAGCAATCTCAGGAAATTCAATAGGATATGAAACAATCGAACGGATTTGTAGATTAGGAAACATTGTAGGAATAAAAGAAGCGAGTTGTTCTGCTGAATTTACAAAGAGATTAGTTGATTCAGGCCTCGAAGTTCCTGTATTTCAAGGATGGGAACATCTTTGCTATCAATCTAAAGGAGTTGCTGGGTATATTTTGCCGTTAGCTAATCTAGAGCCGAACGTATGCTCAGAGATGTTAAAAAATCCGACTGTTGAAAAGCAGAATGAAATTGATTTTCTTTGTAAGAGATACAATCTTCTAGGAGATTATTGGTATGTTTTTCTAAAAAAGGAACTGCACCGAAGAGGAATAATAGCAACCGAGAGAGCGATCTAAATGATAGAACAGCTTATGCAGCAAAATAATTGTAATGAATTGCATATTCACTATAATGCTGGCTCTGGTTGCACTTTTGTTATTGCTCTTAACACCAGTTATCGCAACAGAGGAAATGGCGGAACCAGAATGAAGAACTATTCTTCGGTAGATGAGGGAATAGCAGATGCTTTGAGATCTGCCAATGCTATGACTAAAAAATGCATCATCATTGGAGATAAAGACAATGGTGGTTATAGTGGAGCAAAAGGAGTAATCATTGGTGATCCAATAACCCAAAAAACTCCTGGAATGCTTAGGAATTATGGAAGATTTGTTCAATCTCTTAATGGCAGATTTCAAACCGGTTGTGATGTGAATATCTATCCGAGTGATCTGGAATATGTAGCAGAAGAAACTGATTTTGTTGATGGACTTTTATCTACTGGTTTGGGTAATGGGGGGGCTGCTACTGCATACGGAGTAGTTGTTGCGATGAAAACACTTTGTGAACAGAAGTATGGAACTGATAGCTTGAAAGATAGAGTTGTTGCTGTGCAAGGTGTTGGAAGTGTTGGATCTGATTTGGTTAGAAGATTAAAAGAAGAAGATGCTGATATTGTTATAACTGATCTCGATTCTGCGAAACTAGCGTGCATTGCTCAAAAGTATAAGGTAAGAACGATTAGCCCTGAGGATATATATGGAACAGAATGCGAAATCTTCTCACCTAACGCTTGCGGAGATATTTTAACACCAGAGAACATCGGGAAGTTGCATGGTAAACTGGTCATTGGTGCAGCTAATAATCCCCTAACCAATGCTTTGCAATCTGCAAAAGAAATGCAAGAGAGAGGAATTATTTTTGCTCCAGATTATGTGGTAAATATAGGTGCACTGGTTTTTTCTATATGCGAAGGAGAAGGAAAAAGTTTCCAATATGCCATCAATAAGATTCAAGAGATTGTTCGGAAAAGACTTCATCAAGTTGTTTTAGACGCTGACAAACATGGTGAAACATGGTATGAAGCTTCTGAGAAAATAGTACATCAAGAACTATGGAGGCTTTTGAAAGAGCACCAAGAGAGATCAAGAAAAAATTATTCCGAAGAGAAGAAATGAAGCAGATCGTTGTTTGGGATTTTCTGTGGAGCTGGTTTCTTCTTTTGAGATGGGGATGATAATTTTTCTTGCGCTTTGTCTGGTAAATTCTCCACATTCTTCTCCAACTTCAAGGGTTGATGAATGCGTTCAGCAATCTGGTCATTCATATCTAGTCTTCCCATAATTTCTTTTGCACGCTGAATAACCGCTAAAGGAATGCCTGCCAGTTTTGCCGCATGAATGCCGTAACTTTTATCCGTCCCTCCTTCGACAATTTTACGCAGAAAAATAATGTCATCCTCTTTTTCCTGGACAGCAATATTGTAATTCTTTATGTTTGCACATTTCTCTTCCAGGCTATTGAGCTGATGAAAATGTGTGGCAAAGAGCGTCTTTGCCTGAAGATGGCCATGGATATACTCGACGATTGCCCAGGCTAGACTAATACCATCGAAAGTGCTCGTCCCTCGACCGATTTCATCAAGAATAATCAAACTATTGCTGGTTGCATTATTCAGGATGTTCGCTGTTTCCGTCATTTCCATCATAAATGTGCTCTGACCAGAACTCACATCATCAGAAGCGCCAACTCTGGTAAAAATACGATCGACAATGCCAAGAGAGGCTGTTCGTGCAGGAACAAAACTTCCTATTTGGGCCATCAGAACAATAAGGCAAACCTGTCGCATAAAAACACTTTTCCCTGCCATGTTTGGCCCAGTAATGATATGAATCTGTTTCTCTCGATCAAACAAAACATCATTGGGAACAAAGTGTGGTTCGACATCCTCAACCATAGGGTGCCTTCCTCCGGTTATGGTAAGGTTATATCCTTCGTGAATAACAGGTTTAACATAATTACGAGTTGCAGCAACTTCAGCAAGCGCGATGAGCACATCAAGAAGGGCAATTTTCTGGGCAGCTTCCTGCATCGGTTGCGTAAAGGGCTTAATCTGTTCAAGAACAGCAACAAAAAGTTCATACTCAAGCTGGATTATTTTTTCCTCTGCACCTAATACTTGTTGCTCATATTCCTTGAGCTCTTCGGTAATATAACGCTCTGCATTGACCTGGGTTTGTTTTCTCAAATAATGGGAAGGAACTAATTGGAGATTTGCTTTAGTAACCTCAATATAATACCCAAAAACTCTATTAAATCCTACTTTCAATGATTTTATGCCTGTACGTTCTCGCTCCTGTTGTTCAAGCTTCGCAATAAATTCCTTACCTCCTGAAGCAAGTGATCGTAAATTATCCAGCTCCTGATGATACCCTTTCTTGATCACATTTCCCTCCCTTACCGTAGCCGGTGGATCGTCTTGAATGGCTCGCTGGATAAGATCAACAACCTCTGGAGAGGGAGTCATCTCATGGATGTGCCTGAGTAGTGAAGCATGACTATTCGTTAAGGTCTTGCAGAGTTCAGGAATAACCAGTAAGGATTTTTGGAGTGCAAGAAGATCTCGTGCATGAGCATTCCCACAATGTATTCTACTGACCAAGCGTTCAATGTCTGAAACCTGATCAAGCATACTGCGAAGTTCATGACGGAGCAGAATATTACTAAAAAGTTCTTCTACACCCTCAAGTCGCTCATCAATCGTAACCTTACCACGAAGTGGCTTTACCAGCCATTGCCGCAACAATCGTGCACCTAACGAGGTTACGGTCTTATCAAGAATATGGAGCAAGGTATGTTCAGCACTTCCATGACGAATATTAGAGAGAATCTCAAGGTTTTTTCGCGTTGTTTCATCCATCAGCATGAATCCATGAGGATTATAGACCATGACTTTGGTGATATGAGCAATATTTGTTCTCTGTGTTTCTTTCAAATAACAGAGCAAGGCTCCGCTGGCCATGATCATAAGCTCCTCTTCCTGATGTTTTTCTCCAAGACCAAAACTTCCCAATGAATGTACCTGAAAGTGGTTCTGTAAGCTCTGATTGGCCGTCTCAGAGAGAAAAAATCGGTCATCATACGGGCTAAGGAACATATACTTCTTCAGAAGCGTCATCAAAGCATTATTCTCCAGAGAAGAAGATGGAATAATCACTTCTGCTGGAGTAAATCGAGTAATTTCATCGATGAGTTCTTCGTTAGTTGCACAGGTAGTGGTAAGAAATTCACCAGTAGAAATGTCAACAAAACTAACGCCAAACATGGATTTATAGGGAAGAATTGCCATGAGATAGTTGTTCGTTCGTTCCTGGAGAAGTGCAGACTCAATAACTGTTCCCGGAGTAACAATGCGGGTAACGCCTCTTTTCACCAGCCCCTTGGCTTGTTTTGGATCCTCTAGTTGCTCAACAATGCAGACTTTATACCCTTTTTTAACCAGCTTTGCAAGATAGGGCTCAAGGGCATGATAAGGAATTCCTGCTAACGGAGCCTTTTTTTCTCCCTTTCCTCGTGAGGTTAAGGTAATTTCCAATTCACGTGCTGCAGTCTTTGCATCTTCATAAAAGGTCTCATAGAAATCTCCCATACGAAACAAAACTAAGCAATCAGGATGTTGGTTCTTAACCTGTACATACTGACGCATACCAGGAGTAAGATCAGTCATAGCAGCGTGCCTCCGAAGAGAACATACCCCAAAAGGGCAACAAGGACATAGCATCCAAGAGGAACAAGAAGAGAATGGAACAAGGGAGCATACTGTTTTGGTTGATGTTCTTTCTGTGTTCTCTTGAACCGTACAACAATTATTGTTCCTGTGGGCAATCCATACACAAAAATAAGGGAAGAGGTGAGCAGAAAGAGTTGAACATCTCGGGAACTAAGCGACAACAAAAGTCCGAGGAAAGAAAAAAGTACCTTGGAGGAAAACGCTACAGGATAGAAACGGAGCAGCAATAATGGTAAAAGTACTAAGAGCACTCCGACAATGCTATGCAATCTTAATCCAAGAATAAAGAGAATAATAGCAAGTAGAAAAGCCTGGAAGAGTACAAAAAACTTATACCCTTGTTTGAGCTCGTATGGTGTGATGAATGCTAAAGCAGCACCACATCCAAAACCAAGTACGGTTATAGCTAACGAGAGGAAATAGACAGGAAAGGACATAAGTAAAGAGAATAACTACTATTATTTAAATGTCACTTTAGAAAAACGGAGGGAACACGTAACGAAAGGTTTATATATAAGTTGTATATTAGTATAATAAAGAGTATATCAGTAGTATAATCCAGTTACTTGTCACCTCACCACAAGGTAAGCCGAGGGATAGCTATGGACGACACAAAACAAACCTGTTATTGGTGTGGAACTGAGCATGATTTAGTCACAAAGTACCTTGTGGTGTGTTGTCATTCATGCCTCAAACGGGTTACTGCCAAAGGAGTATCATAATCCTCTTCCGCCAAATCTCTTTACAGAATTTTCTGAGGAAAGTTCTGTCAATTTCTCCATACCAACAGCATGGATGCGTATTCATCGTTATTCATGCTGATTGGTCTTGGTTAATTCATACTTCATTCTTACGATTGTTACGATTATAGACTTGTCTTCCCCTCACATATGTCTGATCGACAAATCCGTTTCCTTTTGAAGCAACTAATGTATCAAGAAATCTCGTACCTAATCCTCTCGATAAATCACCTCCAATAATACTCGAATCTATAACAATAAAATCTGCTTCTTTTCCTGATTGAAGATTACCGGTAACATCATCAATACCTAAAACCTTTGCTCCTCCGAGTGTTGCAAGATAAAATGCCTCTGTTGCGCTCATACGTCTACCTTCACGGTGTTGTTCGTGAGAAAAGGTTATAGCCTTACCCATTTGCTCTGGCATGGAAAGAGAAGGACCACCAGCGATGTCTGTTCCCAATCCAATGGTTAAGCCTTGATCCTTCCATCGAAAATAAGGCATGATACCACTTCTCAAGTTTTCATTTGAATAGGGACAATAAGCAACCCTTGTGTCGGTCTCAGTCATTAACCTTACTTCGCTGTTACCAAGATGGATACAATGTGCCATAATAACCCTTTTACCCAAGATACCAAAGCGTTCATAGACTTGTGTATAATTCAGACCAGGATACAAGCTCTCCATCCACGTAATCTCGCCTCTATTTTCACTGAGGTGTGTCTGTGCATAAACACCATCTGAACGAACTAATCTTCCAACTTCTCTGAGTAAGTCATCGGTACAGGTAGGAGCAAATCTTGGGGTGAAAACGTATCGTAATCTTCCCTTATCTCTCTTATCCCATGTAGTTAATAATCGCAAGCTCGCATCTACTGATTGGGATGTGTCTTCAGTAAGTGCTGGAGGCGAATTTCTATCCATCATGACCTTACCGATAAATGCCCTTATGCCTATGTCATCTGCTACTTCAAATGCTTTGTCAGTAGCCTTCTCATGGATAGTTACATAAACGCTTGCTGTCGTTGTACCATGGGCAAGAAGATCACCAAAGAAAGCACGTGCTACTGCTTCGGCTAGTTGAACGTCACTAAATTGTGATTCAGCAGGAAAGGTATATGTTTCTAACCAGGGTAACAATTCAACTCCTAAACCCTTCCCTAAGAATTGATACTGAGGTAAATGAAGATGGACGTCAATAAAACCAGGTGTTATGACCTTATCCTCTAAAGATATCAAGCGGTCACCATCATGTATCTCGGGTTGGTTTTGCTGTAATGCAACAATCATTCCAGAATGGTTAACACGAAGATACCCACCTTCGACTGTTTCAGCACGATCTTCTGAGACAGGATTCACAAAGTTGGATTTAATAATGGTAGTCGCTGTATTCATGTTTCGTTAGAAATGTTAAGCGTAGAATGTTTTTTCACCAATGTCACACGGTTAAAGAAAACATACGCTGCAGCGAGCGTTCTGCACGCTGACGGATTGCTTCAGGGATGATGATCTCGGGCTTTTCTTCCTGTAATGCCTTCAGGGTATTTTGAAGCGAATTTTTCTTCATGTATGGACAGACATTACATGGCCCGATAATAGTACTCTCAGGAAATTCTGCCTTGATAGTAGAGGCAAGACCACATTCAGTGGCAATAAAATAGGCAGGTGCAGGATGTTCTCGGACATACTTTCTCATATCACTCGTGGCACCGTGCATGTCTGCCTGAGCAAGAACAGATTCATCACATTCGTAATGGGCTAAGATCTTTATTCCCGGATACTGGGTACGGTATTCGGCAAAATGGAGTGGCGCAAAAACCTCATGAACAACACAAGCACCATCCCAGATAATAATTTCCTTTTCGGGTAACTCATTCTGTAAGTTTTTTCCCATGTACTTGTCAGGCATAAACACAATTTGCTTTTCCGGAAGTCGGGCAACAACTTTAGGTGCATTTGCAGAAGTTACACAAACATCACATTCTGCCTTGATATCTGCCAAGGTATTCACATAGGTTACAAAAGCAGCATGAGGATACTGTTTACGGAGAGCCTTAACATCCTCAACATTAATGCTCTCTGCCAATGAGCAGCCAGCCTCAAGATCAGGAAGCAGGACTTTCTTTTGGGGATTTACAATTTTTGCTGTTTCTGCCATAAACAAGACGCCACAGAAAACAATGATATCTGCCGTTGTTTCCACTGCTGCTTTACTCAGATCAAGAGAATCTCCAATATAATCTGCAATCCCGAATTTAATCGCATCACGCATGTAGTAATGGGCTAAAATAACGGCATTCTTTTGTTTCTTGAGTTCATTGATCTGCTGAATAAGTGCAATAGTTTGGTCTATCTCTGCTGTACCCATCCCCTGTTCGTCAAAAAAATGGCGAAGCTGATCTGCAGAAAGAAGTGTATTTTTTATGGCTATGGTTATCCACCCCAACACAGAAAGCGAAAGTGCTATTTAAACTTTTTTAATATAACCAAAGAGTTTATAGCAAAGCCGTGTAACCGTGAAATCAGATGCTCGACTATAAGGATGAGGAGTTAACTCCACAAGGTCAAAACCAACAATATGTTTGTGCCGGGCAACTTCACGGAGGATGGTCAACACCTGTTCCCAATATAACCCGCCTGGCTCTGGCGTCCCTGTTGCAGGGATAATGCTTGGATCAAAAACATCCACATCTATGCTTAGGTAAACCGTATCTGAAAGCGAAGCAAGCATTGATTGGAGTAAGTGGTTCTCTTTTCCTGAACGAAAGGATCCAAGAACCTGAGAGGCAGAAAATACCGGAGAGGAATGAGAGGTCAAAAATTCATGTTCTGTAGCAGAGAGGCTACGGATGCCAACCGCAACAACAGGAACGTGCTCGCGAACGCGACGCATGACGCAGAAATGACTCTGAGGAGTACCATCATAACTATCCTCGACATCTGCATGTGCATCCAGTTGCAGAACACTCAGTTTCGGAAAAAGTGGAGCAAATCCCCGAATAAGAGGGGCAGTAATGGCATGATTCCCCCCAAAACTACAGAACACTGTTCCTTGGTTGATTCGAGGCGCATGTTCTGAAACCGTAGATGTTATCCTAGAGAAAATAGTATCTGTATCATCATCAATTTCCAAAGAAGGCAGGGTAAAAATTCCCTCACTAATAGGACTCTGGAGAAGTTCCTCATCAAAATGTTGGAGCTGTTGTGATGCTTCAAGAATAGCTTTCGGAGCACGGTATGCCCCGAGTCCATAACTACTATGTCCTTCATAAGGAAGTGGTAAAATAAGCAGTTTTGCTTTCTCATAAGCCACATTACAGGACATAAAGGACAGTTCATTTGGTTTGAAGGTCATCGGAAACAAGAAAAAGAGTTCCTTTTTAAAGGTTTGTGCTCGTTTGTGCTTATCATGGAAGAGAAAAAATCGTTAAGTATTTAAGTCATGAGTATGATAAAGGAAACAGTATGAAATTTACCGTTGACTACCACTTCCATCCGAATCTACCCAGAAATGAGGAACGGGCTATCCGCAAGTGCAAACTGTGGTGGCGTGCGCTTAAAGAACATCATATTAACACGGTTGTTGTTACCGAACATGTTTATCGAAATCCTCAACGAGCTTATCAATTGATGAAAAAAACAAAGCCACGAACAAGCTTTGTTTTTCCTGGGATGGAGTACCTTACCCAAGAAGGAGCAGACATCATTATTTTCGACCAAACACCGAAGATTTATAGTCTTGCTCAGCTGCAACCCTATCGAATGACTCTCGAACAAACAATCGTTTTTGTCAAGCTCCAAGGATTAGCTGCATTTGTCCCCCATCCCTACACCCCAGGAGCTACGTCAATTATCAAAAAAAAAGGAGAGGTATTTTATCATCAGGCAACAGATTTCCTTGGTGCCATTGAGATAACCAACACCTGCTTTACTGATGTGGAAAAAATCCTCAGCAAATTACCCAAAAAAGTGCTTGCACGCAAACGCACACAAATGGAAAAGGTCAATAACCTTCCGAAGCAAGATTACCCTCATCAGATTAAGTTTCTCGCTGCAGGAAGCGATGCACATCACCGAGAAGCTCTTGGAGTCCATATAGCAATTACCTGTCCTCCCGAGAAACTCTATAGGTCGATAATCTCTAATACCAACCCTCATCTTGTTATTCCACCCATCGAAAAAACTCATTACTGGCTTGTCTGCAAAGAAAGCATAACCTCAATACACGAATTCCTCATTAAAAATGTGGTCAGAGTAAAACAACGGGTGAGAGGCAACAATGACTTCCCAGAGTAATGTAACCAATAAGGAAATGAAGCCTTCCCGTATACATGGCAAACAAGGAAAATTGATCGTCATTTGTGGGATTGATGGGTCGGGAAAATCGACACAAGCACGTCTGCTTGTTGAACGGCTTGAAAAAGAAGGCTATGCTACGGCATCGGTAACCTTTCCTCGTTACCATCAAACCTTTTTCTCAGAATTAGTCATTCGTTATCTTAACGGTGAATTCGGCAATGCAGCTGAGGTTAATCCGTATTTGGCCTCTCTCCTCTATGCAGGAGATCGATGGGAAACAAAGCCGTTGCTAGAACGATATCTCCACGAAGGCAAAATCATTATCTGCGATCGCTATGTATCAGCAAGTTTAGGTCATCAAATGGGAAAAATTAAAACAAAGGAAGAGCAGAAACAATTTGCAACCTGGCTCGAAACCTTAGAATATACCGTGTTTGGCATTCCCAGACCAGATCTTACGGTATTCCTTCATGTTCCTGTTGCTGTGGCACAAGAACTCCTCCAGCAGAGAGACGATAAAGAATATATCAAGAATAAACGCAAAGATATCCATGAGGCAGATGAGAAACACTTACAAAACACTGAACAGGCATATCTCCTCTGCGCTACGACCTTGCCCGGATGGGTAACGGTTACCTGTACGCAGAAAGGAAAAATTTTAAATAAACAAACAGTTCATGAAGAACTATGGTCTATACTCAACACCCGAGTACTCTCCAAAAAGAGTCAAAAATAACAACGATTAAAGGAATTTGGTTTATTGCTGTAGGTATTTTAGTTTTGGTCATCTCGCTCTTTCTGAAGATGCGCTTGTTTACTATTCTTGCCTTTGGGTTTATCTTTTTTGGAGCATTTAAATGGTGGCGAGAGAAGGAAGATCAAGAGATTGAAAGGATCCGACGTTCAGATCCAGATCTTAGAGAAAGGGATCTGAGGATGCAACAACCACAACGAGTACACCATGAGCACCAGCAACAACTAAGACCACAACCGACAACGCCTTCACCAGAGAACCATCATCAGGTACACCATGGTCAGCAGCTTCGCTATACTACGAAATATTGTCCACGATGTAAGGCAACGCTCGAGGGCAGAGATCATTACTGTTTCAACTGTGGTATGCGGGTCTAGACAGCGAAGAGTTCTCATCATTTAGCAGTCGACAAACACCAAAACGAAACCAATACATTTAAATACTATTTCCGATTCCTGTTTCATGGTGATATCTATGACCGTTATCGGTATAAATCTCGTGAAAATTAACGCAGAACGCAGCAAACCTCTTTCCGGAAAAATCAATATTGAAAACAACATTGCCGTGAAGGACGTGCAAAACGCAAATCTCTCACTGGGAAAGGCAAAAGAATCTGGGTTAAAGTTTACTTTTGTCTTTACCACAATGTACAGTGAAGGTGTCGGAAAGATAGAATTTACTGGTGAACTTTTGTACTTAGGTTCAGAAAAAGTCATTAAAGAGACACTGGAATCCTGGAAAAAGGACAAAAAAGTGCCTAAAGAAGTTATGAATGAAGTGCTTAATTCTTCACTCAACAAATGTCACCTTGAAGCACTCATGCTTAGCAATGAGATAAATCTACCACCGCCTATTCAGTTGCCTCGTATTAAAGTTGCCGATTAAGCTATGGTAAAGATCATCAAGCTCAAAGTTGCAGAAGCTATCCAGGATGATGTTAACAAGGGAATTGTCCGTATAGATTCAAGCTACATGCATGAGATAGGTGTACGTCCGGGGGATATAGTTTCTATAACCGGAGAAAGAGAAACTGTTGGCATTGTTGATAGAGCTTACCCTGGAGATATTGGATTGAACATCATCCGCATGGACGGTCTTATCAGAAGAAATGGGAAAACCGGTATTGGTGAAGTTGTTAACGTCTATAAGGCAGATGTTAAAGAGGCCAAAAAGATAATTATTGCACCATCAAAGAAGGGCATTATGATTCGAGCATCTCCCATGCTCTTCAAGCAAGGGCTGTTAGGGAGAGCGCTCCTTAAAGGGGACATTGTCTCGCTTGGTGGACAGCAGAGAAGAAGATCAACCATGTCTCAGAGTCCATTTTTCAATGATGTCTTCAACATTCTCGATGAAAGCATGATGGGCTTTGGCTTTGGGGATCTTAAATTTATTGTTGTAGACACCAATCCGAAACAAGCAGTTATTGTATCAGAATTAACCGAAGTTGTTTTTAACCCTGAACCGGTAGAGAGTGTTGAGGAGAAATCCTTAGAAGTAACCTATGAAGATATTGGTGGTCTTAACGAAGAAATTAAAAAAGTACGAGAGATGGTAGAGCTTCCTCTGAAACATCCTGAGATTTTTGAACGGCTGGGGATTGAAGCGCCAAAAGGAGTACTCCTCCATGGTCCTCCGGGTACAGGAAAAACACTCCTCGCAAAAGCAGTGGCTAATGAAACCAATGCGAACTTTATCCTGATTAATGGTCCTGAGATTATGAGTAAATTTTACGGACAATCCTTACCAGGAGATGAAAAAATCCTTATCTCTGAGAATAACATGCTCAAACGTGTTCCTATTGGAGAGGTCGTTGATCAAGGAAGACAAAACATTCAGGTAGCCTGTTTTGATGACAAGGGCAAAATCGTCCTAAGTCCAGTTACCGGTCTCATCAAGCATAAAACACAGGGAAAAGTGTACAAGGTTAAAACACGTTCGGGAAGGTCTATTAGGGTAACGAATTATCATTCGCTCTTTACATTGGGAAATACAGGTATTGCAGAGATAAAGACTTCTGATCTCAAAGTCAACGAATCTTTTATTGCAATTCCAAAAAAGATTCCGCTACCCTCCCATCCTCTAGAGGAACTTGATCTACTTGAAGCTTTACGAGAAGAAGACTATAGCATACGAATAGCCAATGGACAGAGGTATCTTTCTGAAGCAATACATAAGCTTGGTATTAGAGAAGTAGCAAAGATCCTTAACGTTAAGGAAAAATATGTGTATGACCTCAAAAATAAAAATATCGGCATTCCGGTTAGTAGCTTCATGAAGCTGGTTAATCATACAAATATCACCATCAATAAAGATCTCTTACAAATCAGGACTAAAGGGAAGGTCTTCCCAGCAACATTAAAGTTTTCAGAAGAGTTATGGACATTTTTCGGATTATGGATGGCTGAAGGATCCTACACAACCAAAAATGAGGTACGATTATCTATCCATAGAGATGAAGAAAAGGTAGTTGCCCAACTCTGCCAAAGACTATTTGGACAAGTCCTTGTGTATCATAAGCCGAACTCACAGGGGACTGACATTTTCATCTGTTCTGGGATTCTTGGAAAAATAATGAAACATGTCCTGAGATTTTCCTCGGGTGCAAGGAAGAAAAGCGTTCCTCAGCTAGTGTATAATCTCAATAAAAAGAATCTCAGTGCTTTTTTGCGTGGCTATTTTAGTGGTGATGGACACCTCAACACAAAGACTCCTGCATTAATGGTGGAAGTCTGTACAGAAAGCCCTGACCTTGCTGATGATATCGCCTATCTCCTGTTGAGTTTTGGTATTATTGCAAAGATCTATGAAAGAAAAAACAGGCCACAGCGAAGAATCTGCTTTGCAGATTACGATAATCTTGAAATATTTAAGGAGATAGGTTTCTTGGATAGCCAAAGAAATGCTACTATCTATGAATATTGCTTACAAAAGAAATTTTCACGGAGAGATCAAATCCCTCTGACAACAGACGTTCAAGAGATTTTGAGAAAGAACAATATGACTGCATGGAAACATTCGAAAAGTGTAGGAAAAAATGTTCTTCAGAAACTTGAGAGCCCTATCCTCCACCAAATTATCGAAAGCGATATATCCTGGGATAAGGTAGTTGAGATTCAAGAAGCTGATGCTCCTGAGTTTGTCTACGATATTTCCGTCAACCCAACACAAAACTTTATTGCAGGATTTGGAGGGATCTTTGCCCATAATTCTGAAGAAAACCTTAGAAAGAAATTCGAAGACGCGGAGAAAAATGCACCGTCTATTATCTTTATCGATGAAATTGATGCTATTGCTGCAAAACGTGAGGAAGTGCAGGGTGAAGTCGAGCGTCGTGTTGTTGCCCAGCTGCTGGCAATCATGGATGGCTTAAAGTCTCGTGGAAAAGTGGTGGTTATCGCAGCATCAAACATACCCAATGCATTGGACCCCGCATTACGAAGACCAGGACGGTTTGACCGAGAAATTGAGATAGGGGTACCACGCAAAGAGGGCAGATTGAAAATTCTGAAGATTCATACCAGAAATATGCCCATTAATAATGATCCGACTACCTTAAATCCAGCATGGAAGCGAGAAGAAATAACCAAAGGATTTCAGGAATTCTTTGCAAAACTCCCGACAAAAGATCTGGTTAAGAGTATTCCTATCGAAGCAGAAAATATCACACTCCTCTCGGGGATGATTGAACCAAGGCTCAAGGTAGCGCTTGCAAAATATATTCCTGCAGACATCAAACGATCGGTGAAGGATTTTATGAGGATGTGTACTGACACCATCAGCAATGAAATCCTTGATGAATTAAAACAACATGCTGAAACAAATGAAAAAGGTGTTGTTCTTATCCAGCCTGATAAATGGATCAGTGAAAAAATCAGGGAAATCTCAAGAGAAGATCGTGTTGAGAATCTTATTTCAAGAAAAGTTACCGAACATCTCCTGACAGAGATCTCAGAGATAACGCATGGATTTGTCGGAGCAGATCTCTCTGCGCTCTCAAAGGAAGCAGCCATGATCGTGCTCAGAAAGATCTTGCCTGATCTCGAGCTACAAAAAGAAGAACCAATTCCGAAAGAATTATTATCAAAGTTACATATAACCAGAAATGACTTTTTTGAAGCATTAAAGGTTGTTCGTCCGAGTGCCATGCGTGAGGTTCTTGTTGAGATCCCTTCAGTGAAATGGGAACATATTGGAGGGCTGGAAAAGGTGCAACAAGAACTCATTGAAGCAGTAGAATGGCCGTTGAAGTATCCTGAAGTTTTCCATAGAATGGGAGTCAAACCTCCGAAAGGAATCTTGCTCTATGGTCCTCCGGGAACAGGAAAAACCTTGTTGGCAAAGGCGGTTGCTAATGAGTCTGAGGCAAATTTTATCCTCGTCAATGGCCCAGAGCTTATCAGTAAATGGGTGGGTGAGAGTGAACGAGGAATTCGTAAGATTTTCAACAAAGCACGACAAACCAGCCCAAGTATTATCTTCTTTGACGAGATTGACAGTATTGCACCTCGTCGAGGAGTGATGAGTGAAAACCACAGTGGCGAGCGTGTGGTAAATCAATTGTTAACAGAGATGGATGGACTTCAAGACCTCCATGATATTGTTATTATCGCAGCAACCAACAGACCAGATATTTTAGATACAGCCCTTCTACGACCTGGCAGATTTGATCGTATTATCTATGTACCTCCATCTGATCAAGCAGGACGAGAAGCCATCTTCCGTGTCCATACCCAAGGAATGCCCATCAAAAATGTTGATATTAAGAAACTTGCCGAGCAAACAGAGGGCTATGTTGGGGCTGATATCGAAGCAGTATGTCGTGAAGCAGCCATTATGGCCCTGCGACGAAAAATAGACAAAGGAAAGCGAGAGGATCATAAACCAGATATGAAAATCAAAGAAATTACCATGGATCACTTTGAGGAAGCATTAAAGAAAGTACGGCCTTCAGTAACCAAAGAGATTGAAGAAGCCTATCGAACCCTCGAAGAATTCTTCAGGTCTGCAAGGGGAAAGGAAATGAAGGAAGACAAGCCTTCCTATATGGGCTGATGAGTTCTGAGTGTTATCTGTTATTTCGGTGAGTATAGGGTACAAAGAGATGTCGGTTGCCGGTTCTTTCAGCTAATCTAGTTCGTGTTTTTTCATGAGCAACAATGGGACTACATATTTCGCATGCCTGGCAGGGCCCATCTTTCGGCAATAAGTCAGGAAACTCCTCGTGTAACATCCTATACCCTTCTTGCAACACGACGGCCATATCTGGGCGCACATAGTCACTTCTTCTTATGTTTCGGATAATATCTTCAAATGAATCAGTAAGAACGTTTCCAAATCCAAAATTCGCTTTCTTTTCAGCAGAGCAACATCGTGCAACATTTCCATCAGGATAAATAGTTAACATGCCACCTGCATGGTGTAATTCATAAAAAATAGGGCAGTGATAAAGGGATTTTTCCCAAGCCACTGGCCGTTGAGAAACCATTCCTTGAGCTCTTGCATTTCCGACACTGATAATGCAGGGGTCTTCTAAATGGATCTGTCTTTCATTCATACTAAAGATGTATTCTCCTTGTTGAAAGGGTTGTCCTAAAAATACTGCTCCTGCTTCTCTTAACTTCTGTGTAAATCTATTAGATTGCTCTACTGATTCTGTTCTTCCAACGTTTACATCCCAGGTGTTTTTAATACCCACACCAATCCCCTTTCTGGTAATTGCATCTACAATCCTCACCACGTTATCAACATAATCCATTACCGTAGATGGTGGTTTTGCGTGTTGATGAAACACGCTTAAAGAAGTGAGAAACTCTGCAATTCCTAATTTCCCAATTCTTGTTGCGTTTTCCTCTATTTGATCCACTGTATCTCCAAGATAAGAACTTTGTAAAAGAGCATGTAATCCTTTTTCTTTTACTCTCACAATTGCTCTAAATACCCTTTGGGGATCAATCATTGGCTCTCCGCCAGAGAAGAGAACAAAAGACATACCACTCTTGGCAGCAAAGTCTATTGCTCTATCTATTGCTTCATCGGATAATATTTCTTTTGAGTGAAGATTGCTATAGAAAAAGCAATGGCCGCAAGCAAAAACACAGTCATAGCGCATAACAATAACAAGCCCCTTTGGATCGTAGGGCTCAGTTCTCATTCTTGCAATATACCTCTGCCGCAGGGCTTCATTATCTTCAGCTATCTTTTTTTCAAAAAAACTCACTACTGATTCTAGATCAACACATGATCTCGCCGATTCCCTTACTCCACTTCTGTCTGATTCCATCCAAAGAGGAAACCAATAGTGTCTTTTAAATGTAATTATTTATAAATCTCACGATTGGTGCAGAACGAGGGAGGGTTCCTTAGGGGAAACCCGAGTAGCACAAAATTTTTGCTGAAATTTTGGGCGTCTGCACCTCTATTGTTGTTATTTTTAATTCAGGCGTTAGAAACCATTTTTGGATGAAGCCGATGAAACGTAAATCTTTTTAAAAGAAGGCTTATTCTTCCTTCAACACCATGGCACAAACGAATGGGATAGATCCGGGGATATTAACACAACTCAAAACATTTAAAGGAAGCGATCACTATTTGGCTGATAAAGAATTAGCACGAGCACTGTCTATAGCATACCTTCTTGGTAAGCCTCTTCTGGTCGAAGGAGAATCTGGCACAGGAAAAACGAAATTAGGTGAAGAGGCTGCAAGCGTTCTTGGTCTGGAACATATCTTAGCGCCAATAACCTCAGAAACAAAAGGCCTGGAACTGTGTTATACCTACGATGCTGTTTTAAGGCTTACGGATGCACAGTTGGTAGCAGCTGGTCAGGGTACAGAAAGAAGAAGAGTAGACCACATTGAGGATTATATTACCTATGGCCCAGTAGGAAGGGCATTTCTATCAGAAAAACCAGTGGTCCTAACCTTAGATGAAATAGATAAGGCAGAAAGAGAAGTTCCCAACAATCTTCTGGCCATTTTAGAACGGCGGGAGATATATGTCAAAGAAACCGGACAGACAATCCCTGCAACACATACACCAGTTATCGTCATAACCAGTAATGCAGAGAAAGAATTACCGAGTGCCTTTTTGGGGAGATGTGTTTACCATTATATTGATTTTCCGACGCAACAACGGATGTGGGAGATTATGAAGCTGCATTTTCCTACCATTAGCGACCAGGTGCTCCAGACAGCAATAGGTGTATTTTATGAGCTCAGAGAAAGAAGGTTAGAAAGAAGCCCGGCAACCCGTGAATTGCGGGATTGGGTGCAGTATCTTACTGCTAATGGTATTACTGATAGGAAAAGAATAGAGAAACTTGAAGGTGGACAGGCATTAATTAAACGAGGAGTTGATTGGGGAACTCTTAGAGAATATTGGCATGGAATGAAATCTGCTCTTGGGGGCGAGGACAGGAGAGATCAAAGACATTATCGAGAACAACCATATCGCTGATAACATGTTTGCTGGCTTTATACATGCACTGAAGAAGTATGGTGTTCCTGCAGATGTACGAACACTCCGAGAGTTGTATCTGCTAGCTGACCATGGCATGATCAGGAGTGTTTCTGAGTTGTATGATGCTGGACAAGTGTTAGTAGTAAAGTCTCCAAAACACCGCGGACCGTACACCAATGCCTTCTGTGATTATTTTTTTGGAATTGAAACGCCACAAGATGGTCATTTAGAAGATGCAATGTATGGCTCATCTCTTTTGAAAAGATGGTTTGAGGCGCAGATTCGGGATGACCCTCATTGGTCGGAGCGGCCTTTAGATCCAAAACTTTTACGAGATGCATTTCTCGATCACCTTTTTCAACGCCAGCCAACTGAAGTAAAAAGGACCGTAGATGGTGCTGCACTCTTGCAGCGAGATGATCCTACCTTGGAAGATCGGGTTGATCCAGCCGATCCAGAACAAACCAAGGGGAATAGTTTCAATGATGCAGCTGCTGATTTTCGTAGTGTTGCTATCGATGAGCTTCTTGAGAGGATGCAAGAGGTGGCAAAAAGACAACGGACAGAACATGCTGGCGGAGCACATTGGATAGGAACTGGTGGTATATCTCCCTATGGGCATTCCGGCAGAGGATACGGAGGTATACGGGTTGGTGGACAAGGTGGAGGATTATCTGCACGACGAGTATTGGATGATCCACGATCGTATCCTGTTGATGTGAACACTCGTGTAAGCGATGATACGATGACAGCTGCTTTACGGGAACTCCGACAGCTTGCTCCTCTGGGAATTTCAGATGAGCTTGCTATAGAAAGAACGGTTTATGAAGCAGGCAAGACCGGAAGGGTTGAGCTCTATTTCGAGAAAAATACCCGTGATAAAATACGGGTTATTCTTATGATCGATAATGGTGGGTACTCGATGGATGCGTATGTAGGTATTGTCATGCAGTTATTTGCTAAAATGAACGATCGATTTAAAGAGGACTTAAAAACGTATTACTTTCACAACTGCTTTGATGAAACGGTTTATACTGATAAACGAAGGGAGAAACCATTTCCAACAGAAAGGTTATTGCGATTAGATCCTGCTCATCGGGTTTTCATAGTGGGAGATGCACGGATGTCGCCCTATGAGTTAAAGCCAGAGTGGTTACAACGAGTTGCTGACCGGTTTCAGCATGCAGTTTGGATTAACCCAAGATCTCAAGAGCAGTGGCATACTGCACATAATAATTGGGATGATGGATCAGAACCTTGCATTACTGTTGGTCAAATACAGCGGATATATCGCATGGTGCCGTTAACCTTAGGCGGCATACGAGATGCTGTTCGTTATATGAATGCAAAGGATAGTAACCATCTTACTGAGCATTACACCCAACAACCATAGCTGTTTTTTCCAACTATTGAACAACTTCTTCTTTTTCTGGTGTTGTCAACAGAATTTCAATCTCACCAAAATGTTGTTCCTGTTCTAAATCAATTTTTCTCTGATTGGTGAGATGGAGGAGTGGGATGAAGGTATATACTTTATCCTCTTTTTTTTGCGAGGGTAATAGTTGAGAAAAGGTTAATCGTTTGACTCGTTTGACCAAAAAATAATGCCTGACTTGGTGATAGACATCCTTAATAATCACGGTCATATCAGTCGTTTTCTCAGGTGCTTTTACCACCGGAGCTTCAGGAATAATACGGGTTGTTCTTCGTTGTTGGACCTCAAGGGCTTTTTCAAGCGCTTCGACTAAGTCAAAGACTGATACTTTTCGTTTTCGTGGTTGTGGTGTCCTTGGTAAGAGATGTGGCTCTTCAGCTAAAGGCTCATTCATGGATTGCTCCTGTTCAAGCTCTTCATAGAACTCATCCCCGGTTTGCTCGGTTGCTGCAATTAAACGATCAAGTTCCTGCATATCCTCTCCGACAAACTTGTCTGATTTCAAGCGAAGGAGAAGCGCAGCTGCTAAAAGCACTTTACCACTAATGCGAAAGTCTGCTTCCTTAAACTTCTTGAGCATAACCAGAAATTTCTTGGCTAACTCAGAGATATCAATATCCCAGGGGTCCATCTGTTCTGTTTTAATCAGTTCATAGATTATAGACTGCCAAGTGACTTCATCCTGATCTAGTAATAGAGAAAATACCTGTTGTTGCTGTTGTTGCATGAATTTTTTCCTCAATGGTGGTGGTGTAAGAATGGACATAAACTGTATACTACTATATAAACATTTCTGTTCTTCGACGAGAAGAAGGAAGAACAAGAAGAGACAAAACCGGGGACTACTTAACAGTGGCATCTAGAGAAACCTTTATATAACATACGTACATTTCTCGGCTACTTTATCTTAGTAGCATGAGAAAATATGCAGAATGTATTAGTGATAACCTACCATGACTATCCCTTCAATTGCTGAACAGGTAACACCCCATCATTATGATCTTCTGATAAAGCCTTCTCAGGGAGATTCTTTTCTAGGCTATCTTAATCTTGATCTTACGCTTGGAAGACCAAGCCAAAGGGTTGTGCTTCACGCTGACCACATGCAGATTTCTCAGGCACAAATAAACTTGCCTTCAGGCTCGCTTGCTGCTGAAATCCAGCCTCATCCAGAAAATCAAACCGTAACGCTTTTATTTCCCAAGACACTGCACGGTCGTGTTACTCTTCTTCTTGATTATACCGGTAACTACCAGGAAGGGTATGGCCTGTATCGTGTTCCCTCTAGAGATAGCGAGGGAGCAAACCGCTTCTTGCATACAACCCATCTTGAACCAACCTACGCACGACGTTTATTTCCTTGTATCGATGAACCTGGTGCTAAGGCAGAGTTTACCTTAACGGTTGAAACTACTGATCCAAGCCTTGAAACTATTATCTCCAATACACCTCCTGTTGCTACAGAAGTGCTTGCTGATGGAGGAAAACGAGTTCGTTTTGGAACAACGCCCCCTATGTCAACCTACTTGCTCTACCTTGGTGCAGGAGAGCTTGAAAGAAGAGAAACAAGCGTACGATCAACAACAGGACGTATAAGCCTTAGTGCCTTTACGGTTCCTGGAAAGATAGGTGAAACTGGCTTTATTCTTGATTTGGGTGCTCAATTATTATCCTACTTTGAAAACTATTTTGATGTTCCTTATCCTCTTAAAAAGCTAGACCTCATTGTTGTTCCTACATTACTTGCGTGCGGTATGGAGAACTTCGGTGCTATTACCCTTCATGAAACACTGGCGCTCTATGATCCTCAAAGAGACTCGGTTGAACACCAAAGGAAAGTTGCCAAACTCCTTGCCCATGAAATTGCCCATCAGTGGTTTGGTGATCTTGTTACCATGGGGGAATGGCAGGATCTCTGGCTCAAAGAGGGCTTTGCTGATTACATGGCTCTCAAAGCTGTTGATGCCTGCGCTCCAGCATTAGGTGGATGGGGTCGTTTTTTGAATTACCAGATTCCTGGAGCAATGCGCCGGGATACCTTGGCAAACCGTCATCCTATCCGTGTTTCTGCCCAGACTCCTGAAGAACTTCAGGGGCATTACGATGATATTACCTATGCGAAAGCTGCTATGATATTGCATATGGTCGAATCTTACCTTGGAGAACATAAATTTCAACAGGGTGTTCAGGCTTACCTTCAGACACATCAATTTGGTAGTACTGATGCTCGAGATCTTTGGAGTGCGTTGAGCTCAAGAAAAGATGTAGCGAAATTAGCAGAGGCGTGGGTTAGTCGTGCAGGCATACCCTGCGTTAGTGCCCATCGAACAGAAAATGGATTAAGGGTTTCTCAAAAGCAACTGGCCTATACTGATGAGGGTACAACACAATGGCCTATTCCTGTCCATGTTGTTGACAGCACCGGAAGAAGTGTCTCACGTTTACTTTCTGGTCGTTCGTTTACCTTTCCTTTCAAACCAGAAGGATATGTTCTTGTTAATCCTGGTCGAACAGGGTACTACCGAGTAAAGTATGAACCAACAGAACTGGGTTTACTTGGTGAAGCCATTGAAGCTGGTGGGATTTCTCCCCGAGATCGGTGGAGCATTCATACTGACCTAGCGGATTTTTGTTATACAGGAGATATTGCGGTTCGAGACTATTTGACGTTTTTGAAGCATTATCGGTATGAGACTGATGCAACCGTTGCTATCAACATTTTTGAAAGTCTGCTGTCACTGGAACAGTTATGTGGTGGTGAACCTCTTCTTCATGAATTTTCTGATGACATTCGACAAGCAAATCGTAGTATTGGTGAACCTATTTTTGCACGTATGGGCTGGGAAGAGCAAGCAGGAGAAACCCCTAATGATAGTGTCTTACGTAATGCTGCCCTGTATGCATTGGCAAAAACAGATCATCCAGGCGTAGTTGCTCGTACTACAGAAATGGCTGCAGGGCCTTTTGATGCGGTTCACCGAAATATCCGTCCGACATTCTACCGTCTTGCAGCATGGCATGGTGATCAAGCATTCCATACCCGCTTAACCGACGCTTACCTCAATACAGGAGATAAGAAAGAACAGGAAAGACTTGCCATTGCCCTTGGATTTTTTAGACAACCAGAACTATTAGAGCGAACCCTTGCATTTGCGTTAGACCAGAGAGTTGGCCATCGTGATAGTACCTATACGGTAGTCTCTGTTGCTTCCAATCCCTATGGAAAAAGGCTTGTCTGGCCATGGTTAAGAGATACCTGGGAGGGTATTGCGAGCAAATTTGCAGGCGATAATGCCACCTATCTCACCCATGTGGTACGCAATATGAAACATCTTGGTGATGAGAGGATTGCAGAGGAAGTGGCAACATTCTTTAGCGATAAGGGTGTGCCTGAGATGCCAGATGCGATAGAGCAGTTAAGGTTAGAGATGGCTGTTACTGCACGGCTTTTGGAGAACACACGAAGAAGCTTTGCACGAAAGAATGGATGAAAACTGAATTGATGAGCTATTAGGAGAGATGACACTCCAAGGAGGATGTTACACATGCCACAACGATTGATAATGACCGAGGGAATAGAAGCATTATGCGATGCACTCCATACAGTACAACCTCGGTGGGAGACTGCAGAACGGGTACTGGGAAGACAACGGAAACCACGATCATTGAACCTGTATGTTGACCTGGTTGCACAAGCCCATCTCAATGCCATGGTTCGTGGTGCACAGGCTCCCTTAGCTCTCCGGGGCTATACTCTCGTAGACCCCTTTGCGCATAACGGTTATCAGGGAAATGAGGTCCATTACTCTGCTTCTGATCATGCGTATGTTGTCCGTAGTGGCTCGGAAAGAAAACCAACGACTAACCGTGTGGTACTTATCGATAATGTGCCTGTTGGGCTTGATATCAAGATTGCCCGATGGTCGACAACCGTTGCCAGGGGTAAGGATCATGAACGGCGAAACAGTGTGAAGAATATTCTCCGGCCTGAGGTTTATCAGTTAAGATTGGCAAATATGTATGATCTCTTTCATGCTGATGAAATCGGTTATATTGTTGTTGTTCCGTATGATACCTGGCTAAAGCGCCAGCATTCATCACCCGGATCAGTCTATGGAGATTTCCTTGCCAGCCAGGGTTGTATTGTTCCCTTTTATGCAGACCGCCATAGATTTCGAACAGAAGTAGAAACCATGGTAAAAGACCTTGGTTTACCTCTGAAACGCCCCGGGACTAATTGACAAATGTTTTGTGGTTCTCGTGACACCATGCATACGTTACAAAAAAGCTTATTAAGGATGCTTTATTTCTGTGATTAATGGCATTCATTTTCCTTGATGTCCTCCTTCATTTAGACACATATTTACAGACCGTTGTTAATGAATATGCTGCATTTACCTATGTTATTCTCTTCCTTATTGTCTTTTTTGAGACTGGTGTTGTGGTTACTCCGTTTCTTCCCGGAGACAGTTTACTTTTTGCTGCGGGTGCATTAGCCGCAACCGGTTCATTAAGGATCGAATGGGTCATTTTCCTCTTATTTCTTGCCGCTGTTCTTGGAGATACAGTAAACTATCATATTGGAAAATTTGTTGGTCCTCAAGTATTCAAAAAAGAGAAATCCTTGCTCTTTAACAAAGATCATTTGGTACGGGCACAAGCATTTTATGAAAAACATGGAAAAAAGACCATACTTCTTGCACGGTTTATTCCGGTGATCAGGACATTTGCACCGTTTGTTGCAGGTATTGGGACCATGTCATACAGAAAATTTTTGAGTTACAACATCATTGGTGCTGCGGCATGGTGTATCTTGTTTATCATGGGAGGGTATTTCTTTGGAAATATTCCCTGGGTACAGGATCATTTTGGGATCATCATTCTCGCTATTATCTTTGTATCCTTCATTCCCCTGATAAAGGATATCATCACCCAGATCATTGAACAACGAAAGAACAAGCTACAGTCATAAGGATACTATCGTGGTGATTACTTTTCACATTATAGTGTTCATAGTATCACTCATAGCACCTTAGTAACGTTATGACTCTTTTATTCTGGCATTGGTGGTGGTGCTTGATTGCCCTTTTCACTGGGACCTGCAGCAATCATGTCATCAATGCGTAAGATCATGGTAGCTACCTCGGTTGCTGAACTCACTGCCTGAACTTTAATCTTCAATGGTTCAATAACCCCTTCCTTCCAGGCATCCATGGTTTTTCCGGTAAAGACATTAACACCAGCCCATTTCTTGCCATTATCGTGTGCTGATTTTAGCTCCGTAAGAATATCGATGGGGTCAAGACCAGCGTTTTCTGCCAAGGTTCGTGGAATGATTTCCATAGCTTCGGCAAATGCGAGTACCGCTAACTGTTCTCTTCCTGACAATGATTCTGCAAAATGCCGTAAGTTTCGTGCTACCTCAATCTCAGGAGCCCCTGCACCGCCGACAACTTTCCCGTCGCGAAGTGAAGCAGCAACATCACCAATAGCGTCTTCCATAGCACGTTTAATCTCATCAATAACATGCTCTGTACCACCGCGGATCAAGATAGAAACTGACTTTGGATGCTTGCATTCCTTGACAAAGGTCATTGCTTCGTCTCCTACCTTTTTTTCTTCAACCATTCCTGCATGACCCAAGTCATCTTTGGTTAAGTCAGTAATCTTTGTAACAATGACTCCTCCAGTTGCTTTGGCTAATTTTTCCATATCTGATTTTTTTACCCTTCTGCAAGCATAGATGCCTTGCTTGGCAAGGAAATGTTGGGCAATATCATCAATCCCTTTTTGGCATAAAACAACGGTTGCGCCTGCTCCGATAAGATGATCAACCATCCGCTTAAGGATCCGTTCTTCTTGATCAATAAATGCCTGGAGTTGTTCAGGATCAGTAATCTGAATCTTTGCGTCTACTTCAGTACTTTTGATCTCAAGCGCAGAATCAAGTAATGCAACTTTAGCGTTGACTATACGTTTTGGCATACCCGGATGTACTCGCTCCTTGTCCAGCACAATCCCTTCAATGAGTTCAGAATCTTCAACACTGCCACCGACTTTTTTCTCGATGGTTACGTCTTCTATATCAATGCTCAGGCCTTCAGGAGTTTCTTCCATTACTTTTTTACATCCACGGACTGCAAGATCAGCAAGTTTTTCTTTTGCCTGTTCTGCGCCCTTACCGGTCATTGCAGTAACCGCAATCTTTTGCAGAAGATCTGTATTCGTTGGCGTTACTTTTTCACACATATTTTTTAAGATAATTAATGCTTTGTCTGCTGCAATACGGTATCCCTTTGCAATAACCGTGGGATGTATTTCCATCTCCAGAAGCCCTTCAGCCTTCTTGAGAAGTTCTCCTGCCAAAACTACGGCAGTTGTTGTTCCATCACCAACCTCATTTTCTTGAGTTTTTGCAATCTCAACAATCATCTTGGCTGAGGGATGATCAATGCTCATCTCTTCGAGAATTGTTACCCCATCATTGGTAATGATGACCTCACCCATGCTATCAACCAGCATCTTGTCCATTCCCTTTGGTCCTAAGGTTGTTCTGACGGTCTCGGCAACAGCTTTGGCTGCCATAATATTCATATGCTGTGCACTCTTCCCTTGTGTTCGTTGTGTTCCTTCAGGTAAAATGAATATCGGTTGAACATTCTGCTGAGTCATAGTTTCACCTTCTCAGAATTCTCAATGCTTACCCCTTTTTTTTAGGTTCTTGAATAACTCTTCCTGTGTTGGAAGTGGGAAAATAGTTTTTCTATATAAAACTATACTCTCATCAACGTTTTCTATCGGCAATAGGTACCGTTTTCTGGATTCCCACATCCACAGATGCATGTATTTGATTCGCAAATCCCATAAAACCGCGGTAGTTGATTTTGGTACTCAGAACAATCCACTGTTTTACAATCCTCATCAGACTGACAGGAAATGTCGTTCTTAATGGTATTACTTTCCACGGTGGAACATCCGCTCATCACCATCAATAACACTCCTAAGACCAATAACAAGGGAATGTGTTTCATAAGAGGAATTTAGATAACATACCCCTATATAATCTTTATTATTAGAGTTCTGCGGGTTGAGCAAAGATGAAACTATAGTAAAGAAAAAAAAAGATGGGGTCTCTTGATAGTGATAAAGTTGGCGGCGTCTATGTTTTAGTATTCAAGAAAAAAGTTACTTATGAAATTTAAGGTATAGTCGATGCAATAAATGTAATAATATTATTAAAATAGAACCATACATAATCATTCCGGTAAAAACAAAATGAGTTGGAGGAGTATTTAAGACCACTCCTACCGTAAAAAGAAAGATTGTAACTGTTATTTTTTCTTCTTCAATCCAAGTTAAAACTCTCTTCATAGAGCAAGTCTATAAATCAGACTATATATTTCTTTCTATTAAGCAGGTTACCTTTCGGTTAATAGCCACTTCCATAATGGTATAAATACAATGCCTTTTTCTTTTTTCTCAGTGTCTTTGGTCAAAAGAAGCAGGTCTTTTGCTTTCTTGAATTTCTTCTTAAACTCTAATAATGATTTTATTTCTCGGTCATCAATCTCATCAGTATAAGACACATTTATTGCTGCAAGGCTTTGGTTTTTGGCTTTTAATATAAAATCAACTTCACCGTTGTTCTTCCAATAATAACACTTATTTCCTCTTCTTGTAAGCTCTACAAAAACGAGATTCT
Source organism: Candidatus Woesearchaeota archaeon (assembly GCA_016187565.1). NCBI lineage: Archaea > Nanobdellati > Candidatus Woesearchaeota > Candidatus Woesearchaeota archaeon. Next base: position 128,932 of record JACPJR010000031.1, on the reverse strand, counting down.
CTACGAGCTTTCCATCGTCCTTGGAAAATTTGAAGCTGACAGCATTTCTTAGCCCATTATCTATACAGTAAATCTTTGAAGCCAATGTTTTTTGCTCTTTAAAAGAATATGAAAAATGATCCAGTGTAAAAAATAAAAATGCCTCTTTATAGTAAGAAAGATAGTCTTTAACCGTATCGTATGAGAGCTTAAGAGAGTTTCGTACATTTCTCAGTGAAACCAAACCTGCAAGATTCGTTGTAAAAAATAACGCAAGGTCTTTTGCTTTTTGAGAGTTTAGATTATATCTGTCTATAATATCCTTGTATAAAATATCATCAAAGTACTGCTCAAGAACCCTCATCTTATAATCTTCTGGCTTAAAGGCTATCTCTGGAAACCCACCAAGATTGAGATATTCTTTTAAATTTTTAAAAATAACCCATTTTGTTTTTTCAAGTATTATATTTTTTTTAATGTTTTCTTTATCAATGGTTATATCTTTAAATAATAAAAATTCTTCGAAACTTAAAGGGAATACTTCAAAAGTCAGGTTTCTTCCGGTTAATAATGTTGAGTATTCTTTTTTTAAGAGATAAGAGCATGAGCCTGAAATGATGAATTTATCATTGGCTTTTTGGTCATATCTCTTTCTTATCCACGATTCCCATCCTTCCTTTCTATGACCCTCGTCAAGGAAGATGTATGCTTTTTTATCGAGGTTAATATTCTCCCTGTAGCATTGGTATATGCTGTCTAATGACTCATGGGTCAACCGTTTATCCTCCAAATTGACGAATAATATCTGTTTAGAGTCAACACTTTTTTTCAGGAGATTACTAATCATCTGATACATCAACGTGCTTTTGCCTGACCTTCTCACTCCGGTGATGATAGTTATCTCTTTAATGTCAACAGAATTAACCAAATAATCGTAATAAGGCCGGTGTTTGCCTTTTAAGCCTTCAACTGATTCTTTGCTTTCCCACCAAGGATTCCATTCGTTTAATGAGGATAGTTCCATGTTACAGCAGAATGTAACAATTGATATATAAATGTTACGTTCTTGTGTAGCCTATGGCATACATAGAGATTAAATTGAAACACGAAAAGTTTATATACTATAGGAGATTATAGTTCGCTATGGCAACAACCATTCAAATAAGTCCGGTGCTCCAAGAAGAGCTTAACAAGAGGAAATTCTTTGATAGAGAGACTTACGAAGAAGTAATATGGGATTTGATAGAAGACACCATGGAAATGAATGAAACGACAAAAAAAGAACTTGCAGAAGCAAGAGCAGAAATTAAAGCAGGCAAAGTCCATACTCTTGAACAAATTAAAAAGGAGCTCAGACTTTAAATGTACGAAATCATTTTTTCCGATAGTGCTAAAAAGCAGTTAGAAAAGCTAGATCGGCTAACTCAAGATAGAATTATCAAAGCACTAGAGAGAATAAGAATACGACCAGAAGCATATGTTACAACATTAGTAGGTGATAGAGGTTACAAGTTCAGAGTTGGTGATTATAGATTAATTCTTGATGTTGATACAGGATTTTTGAGAATTCTTATCATTAAAGTAGGACATCGCAAGAACATCTACAATTAAGGGGCACACTGAAACTCTTCAATTTTACTTCGTAAAAAATTATAGGAAAGGGTGTTAAGAGAGTCTGAGAGTCTTTTTCTGCGAAAAAGAAGTATTCAGCAAATTCAACCGATAAATTCAGATAATGAAATCAATATTCTCATACATAAAGGCAAATGGCATCCATTTTTGGACGGACTAAACATTAATGTTTTTTATGGAGATATAAGACCTAAAAATGATGTGATTAAGGCAATGCAAGGATGTGATGGGGTAAGGAATATACTTGAAGTTGCAAAAGAACTTAAAGTAAAAAAAGTGGTTGTTACAGCTTCCACAGCAGGCATTGGTATCCCTGATGACAAAAATTCTCCTCTCAATGAAGAATCTCCATTTGATTTTAAAAGATATCAAAAAGTGATGTATATGTATTCAAAGTATTTAACTATAAAAACATGTGAAGAATTTGCTCGTCAAGGACTTAATGTTTCAATCATATCTCCAACAACAATTTATGGAGCAGGAGATGTCAGCATGCATATTGGAAAAGTAGTTAAAAAAATCAAAGAAGAAAAAATGAAATATGCACCACCTGGTGGCAATGCTGTTGTTTCCATAGAGGATACTATAACTGCCCATCTGTTAATAATGGAAAAAGGTGAGAAAGGAGAAAACTACATTATTGCAAATGAGTTTATTCCTTATATTGAAATGTTTAATAAAATAGCTTTTATGCTTAAATCAAAAAAAATAAAAAAGACTTTACCAACCTGGATTTTACCACCATGCAATATAGGATTTGGCTTAATGGAAAATATACTATTTACTTTTGGTAAAAAACCTCTTTTATCTCCATCTTCAATCAATTTTAGCTTTAAACATAGGTATTTTGATTCTTCTAAAATAAGACATAAACTGGGTTGGAAGCCACAAGTTAGTTTTGAAGAAACAATGAAAAGGGCAATAGAATTCTATGAAAAACATAATATGATATAAGATTAATCTCTCTTATCATATGCATCGCTGTTAGTTGCCCACGAATACTTGGAGTGGTTGATTTTTAGTGCAACGATGCCGAGGCAAAAAATCAGAGTTTGAGAGCCCGAGCTTCTTATCCAATTCTGCAGAGCAGACAATAGTTTAGGGGTGCGGGAGTGGGTTAGTTAACGATACATAAAAAAATCCATCCACTGCCATTTTTTAGCAGTTAAGTCTTCTTTCATGCAAGGAGTTTTGCCATCATTATCTTCTTTCATTGTGTTATTGTACGCTTGAAAGATATCTAAGCGTTTCTCAAACTTGCTTCTCTGTTTTGAGAAGCATTTTGTTCTTCTCACCAAACAACCAATCCGTTCTCTGAGAATGCTATTGTAACTTTCGATATTGACCGTATCAATATCGTTGTAATTAGGATTACCAAAGATTTTCTTTTTGAACTTGTACACAAAGCGTTTGTTTTTCTTCTTTTTGACAAGCTGTCCGTACAGCATGCAGTCCTTTCTGAAATGAGTAAGCAGTGCTGTAATGTACTGCTTATTTCCGTCAGTATAAACCTCTAATTTGTACGTAAAAGTGGGCAGTTGCAAAATGGTACTTAATTTCCAGACGATATGCTCAGCAATCAAGTCTATTCTTTTACCGACGGCGTGGGCTAGGTGTAAATTTGTTTCTCTTTTGATTGCGATATAAGCATAGCAATCTCCTTGTTGATAGTTTGGATAGTCTTTTTCTTCAACTTTTTTTTGTTTTTTTTGATGAACGTCCACAGTTCATCAATTTCTATTGGACTGAGTTTAACATCTTTGAGCAAAAACTCATTCACTTGTTTGCATTTATCAGCCAGACGGTCAGTAAATCTGAGAATTGTATTTCTATTCCTTTCTATGACTCTTCCTACACTTCGTATGCCATTTTTCTCAACAAGTAAATTAGCAATTTGCTTTGCTTCTTTTCGTTTGATTCTGCTTCTATAGAAAATTGTTCCAACTGTTCTAACGAATGTTCTACCGCAGAATGTGCATGTGTAGTTTAGGTTGCCGTTTTTCTTTCTGCCTCTTTTTACTATGTTTTTCATGCCTTTTTTACCAAAAAGGTTGCATGCCTCGTTTGGGCATGCTACATCTAATTTACGCCTCTTTTTCATAAAAATCACCGAATACAAATAATGATAGAACTAGTATTTATATGTATCTTTAATTAAGACATTACCAGGGGTGCCCGCTAATCTTATTATTAATTATTCAGTAGTTACATAGAGAAAGTTTTAAAAAGCTACTCTATATTCTCTTATTATGACATTAATTGCTGTATTTCAAGGAAAAAAATGTGCACTTTTGGCATCAGATTTGCAAGTAAGATTTGCAGAGGAAAATCAACTTGCATTGCCAGTAGAACTGCGTACTTATAAAACTCTAATCTCAGAAAAGTTTAGAAAACTTCCAAACGGAGATTATTTGGCTTTTAATGGTAGATTAAACTTACAAGAATATTCTGTACTTGCATCAAAAAGTCTTGATGAATTGCTATCTGTTCCTCTGGTACATGAACCATCGATAAGGAATGATCAAGATTTAGTAATATTCTATGCGTCAATCCCTGATGCTCAACTTTATGCTGCTCATTTTACACAACCACTTACGGCGGCGCAACGAGGTCAGCCATTTGCGGGAGCAGATGAAATACAGCATGCGCATAATCTTATGGACATTACGGAAAAATTCAGAAGAGGTAAAAAATTTGACAAAGAGTTTTTAAGACAATTATCTGCAAAATATGAAAGATACTTTTTAGATGCTGAGAGAAATACGGATAGTTTCGGCGGATTTACAAGTTATATTGTTTCTCCAAGAAAGATAAGACCCTTAACGAGAAATCTAGGGAAGTTAGAAGGTTGTCAAGAAGCTTATTTGGATACAGAGGGAAATTTTTCTATTGATTAGCTTTTTGAAAAAAAGACTATCTGTTGCGTAAGCAACTGCGGGCACCCCGTTTATGCGAGGGCTCTCAAATTGTAACTAACAACGATTACGCCTTATACTTGAGTACCTCAAGAGCAGGTAAGGTGTTGCCCTCAACTAAGGTGAGAGAAGCACCGCCTCCGGTTGAGACCAAAGTCATTTTGTCCTCGAGGCCTAAAGAATGTACAGCATTGGCAGAATCACCCCCACCAATGATGGAGGTTACCTTCAGCTGGGCAATGGTTTGCGCAATTTCCCTTGTACCCTGAGCAAACTTCTCCATTTCAAACACACCAATAGGACCAAACCAGAGAATAGTTTTTGCGGTTTTCAACTGCTCTTGATACAATTGTACCGTCTGTGGACCAATATCTAATGCCATCCAGCCTGGTTCAATACCTTGGATAGGAACAGTCTTACTCTTTGCTTGAGCATCGAATTTATCAGCAACAACTGCATCGAGAGGCAAGAGCACCTTTGGATTATTCATTACTTCTGCAACAATATCCTTGAGTTCCTCTAACCCTTCAACGTCCACTTTAGAATTACCAACCTCATAACCAGATGCCTTCAAGAGCGTAAAGGCCAATGCCCCTCCGACCACGATTTTATCAGCAATCCCAAGTAAATGTTTCATGGCATTTAACTTGTCTGCCTTCAAACCACCAATAACTGCAACAACAGGTTTTTGGGGATGCTCTAAACACGATTCAATAAGACGAACTTCTTTTGCCACACTTGCACCAATACAGCCATGAATATATTTCGGGACCGAGGTCATAGAGGCATGGTCACGATGGCAATTAGAGAAGGCATCATTCACATAGCGGTCTGCCAGACTTGCCAATTGCTTGCCAAAGGCATCTCTTTCCTCAGGATTTTTACTCTTTTCACCGGGATGGAATCGTAAATTTTCAAGAAACACGACACGTTTGTCTGGCAAACCATGCTCACCCCAATCATCAACCTTGACAACCTCCCTATCCAAGAGTTCACGTAATCGTTCAGCTACCTTATCTGTCCGCAGATGAGGTTCTTTGTTTTTAGGTCTTCCCAGATGACACATCAAAACCAGTTGCTTTGCACCATGATCCAGGACATAGTTAATCGATGGTAATGATACCTGTATCCGTTTATCATCGGTAATGTTTCCGTGTTCATCTAAGGGCAGGTCAAAGCCAACACGCATCAGCACACGCTTGTCAGTAAAGTCTCGGTCTGTTAAGGTAGGTACGTCCATCATCCATCCCCCTCTACTCATTTACTTCTACACCTTCTGAAGAAATCCGGTGTTAGCTGTTCAGTGATGTATGCTACGAATTATGATTATCCCTTTTCATTACCCCTTTAACTGGTAGCGATTTGATTTCACAATGAGTTGCCTTCTGCCCTTTCTAAACTTAATGATGGCTGAAGGGAGATTAAAGCCCCCCAAAATACTTAAGGTTGAATGAATCGTGTAGGTAATAATACGCTCTTCATACGGCTCAAGACTTTCCAGTTCCCAGATTAAGAGGGTCCCCTTAGCTCCACCACGTCGATTAATACTCGTTGGTGGAATGGTTCCTAACTGGATTTCCTTGCCAACCTCAACAAGATGAGGAACTCGGTCAATGACTTTGACGTATTCAACCTCTTTCCCTGTTCTATTCTTGACATGGAGCAAAACCTTTATCTCAGAGATTCCGCCTTCAGTACGTACTTTCTTGGTTATTCCTTTTTTGACAACAACAGGACTTCGAAGCACAAAATACAGAAGAACGACAACAATAAAGACGATGCCCAGATAAAACAATGGCCGATAATCATTCGTTATGTCAATAATAAAAGTTTCATCAGGCTGAAGAGATATCTCCCATTTGAGGTATTTCTTTCCATCCTCGGTTACTCGTACAGGATCAGGAGTTGCTAACGTAAAAAGGGTTTTTAAAAAAAAAGTTTCTTTCTTCATGACTGCATCTTTGACATAATTACCCCTGTTCACAATGGTAATGGTTTCATGGGTATAGAGAAATCCTTCTTCTTTGACACTATCCTTATCAAGGGTAGAGTAGGTTCCAATCTCAAATTCAACAGGTGTTCCTTCAACCGTAAAGGTTCTATTTGCACTGAGAATAGTAAGTTTCGATGTCAGCGAATAGGTTGCAGGTTCTTCCAAAGGATCAAGCTCAACACTAAAGTCCTCTTCTTTTTCCTCAAGAGGTGCGAGAGAAACAACCCGTTCTCTGGTAAAAAGTGGTGATGCCACACTGATGGTCATTTCCTCAATTTCAAGAGGATTACGATTTTTAAGAAATACCTTGACGGTGAACTCGTCACGTGGATCAACTTTGTCAGGCATACGAATATCCAAGGTTACTGAAGGAAGATATTCTTTAATGACCCCTTCCTGTGATTTAATGTTGATATCAAGAGTATCTTTAACAACCTCGCCTGTTTCTTTTGATTTCAGAAACACTTCCAAGAGGTATAAACCAACAGGCATGGTCTGGGTTGGCCTAATCATAACCCTTGTTTGATGTGTTTTTCCTTCAAGAACAGTAACACCACTGATATAATCTACTAAAGGCCAAGTCTGGATACTCCATCGTGGATCATTGGTAAAGGACAAGGTAAAGGCTTCTGCATCTGGATCCTCATTCGTTATCGTGAGGAGGAACTCAGCAGTTTCATTTTGGTAAATGTTGTTTTTGGTAGCCTGGTGGTCTATGCTAAAGGATTGGGCAGAGCTTTGATAAGAAAGCATGAGGAGAAAAAACAGACCCAGCATCACACGTAACATTTGATGCGTAGCAGAGGAGTTTCCTTTATTCGGTTGCACGATTCAGACCCCTTTTCGGTTCTGTACTCGGGAGTCGTACTTCTATATAAATGTTTTGTATGATTTTGTATGGGCATCAGCTTCATCCAAAAAAAGGGTTAGCAGCCTCAAGTCAAAGTCCCATCAAATGATTGAATCCAACCGACAAGGGGGATGTCCCTTACGGGGAATGTCGGCGGTCATACACAAGATACAGGACTTTGAAGCTGCTAACTTGAGCGTTAGCGAATTGTTGGATGAAGCTATGGGCATCGAAACCATTAAAAAGATGCCATTCCTTCTTTAGGGTATGTCACTCTTCAAAGATACGCTTTCCTCAGACCAAACATTGTTTAAGAATCCGGTTGCGCTTGATTATGACTATATGCCTAAGGCCATTCCGTACCGAGAGAACCAACAACAGGCCATTGCTTCCTGTATAAAGCCCTTGTTCCAACGGAGGAATGGAAGGAATATAGTTATTACCGGAAAGCCAGGTATTGGGAAGACCGTTGCAACCAAGCATATTTTCCAGGAACTTAATGAAGAAACAGACGAGATTTATCCATTGTTCATCAACTGCTGGCAGCGCAATACCAGTTATAAAATACTTTTAGAGATGTGTGAACAGATGGGCTATCGATTGACCCATAACAAGAAAACAGAGGAACTCTTTGCCGTTGTCAAGCAATACATCAACAAACAATCTGCAGTCTTTTGCTTTGATGAAATTGACAAGGTTGAGGATTTTGATTTCCTCTACATGATTCTTGAAGAAATTTACCGGAAATCTATACTGCTGATTACCAATTATCATAGCTTTATTTCTCAACTTGACCATCGCATTCTTTCTCGCCTTAATCCTGAGCATTTAGTTTTTGAACCGTATACCGCAGAGGAAACAAAAGGGATCTTACAACAACGCTTAGAATATGCATTCCATCCTAATGTCTGGGAAGACGCAGCATTTTCTCTGGTTGTCCAAAAAACCGTTGCTCTTGAAGACATCCGAACTGGACTCTATTTGCTTCGCGAAGCAGGAACCATTGCAGAAGATAAAAGCACAAAAAAGGTAGGAGTACAACACGCACAGGGCGCTCTTGGAAAACTCAGTAATTTTTCCATTAATAACCCTGACCAACTTGAGGATGACACTCGCTTTATTCTGGAGATTATTAAAGAACATTCTGGAACAAAGATCGGAGAGATCTACAAGGCCTACCAAGAAAAGGGTGGGGCACAGAGTTATAAAACATTTTATCGAAGAGTCAAGAAACTTGAGGATGGCAAATATATCTCAGTAAAAACCATCTCAGGCGGAAGTGAAGGTACCACATCCTTTATCACGTATCAGAACAAAGAGAAAAAGCTTACGGATTTCTAAAAATAAAAATATAAAACATTTGAAACAGTTTTATCTAGGTTACGGGAATTCAATCGCTTTCTTGCATATAATCTACTACAATACCTATTATCTTTCTCACAATTTCATTACAATTCTTGAAAGAGATTTTATCTAACACGCCAGGACCATATTTTCTGATTACCTCACTTATCAAGGCATGAATGAAGGATTGAGTTGCACCTTCTACTCCTTCAAAATCGATTATGATCTCTTGATCTTTTTCTAATGCTGGAACTATCTTCGTGAGTCTGATATCCCTTGCCAAATCTTTATTTTCTGCAAATGAGCCAGTTACGGTTATTATTTTTATTTCGATCATATAAACCTCGGTTTTCTGTATCTCTCTTTTTTTCGTTCTTTTATTGTTTTAATATACACGTCGCTGATGAGATCTAAAAGGAGTGAAAATTCTTTAGTTTTACTCAAGGAAATATCAACTCCAACAACAGTCCCTTCCCAATGAGGGTAATCCTCTCCTGTCGAGTGCCGATCTTCAAAGGGGTCTCCGTGAAGCTTAACATGTTTCATCTCTGGCTTACTTTTTAATAATTTATACATGGCATTGCCGCTATAGATGATAAAGAACTCTCGATTTATCTGTGCTATTGACTTAATAAAAAAAAGACCAGCTCCAGCATTATATTCAGTCCCTCCTATCCTTTGCGTCGTTCCTGTAATACCTGGTGTTAACGCTAATCGAATAGCCTCAAGATGAGTTTCTGCAGGATAAGCGTTATTTATGGTTTTTTTAATGCCAACACCTCTATCCACAATTCCTATCCTGATGGTGTTGCTTTTCTTGTAATATTGAGCTGATACAATGGCTCCTTGTTCAGACCTTGAGTGCTCAAGAACATTCCTAATCAGTTCACTGATAACATATTTTATTGAATCAGTATGCTCCGGGTCTAAGTGAAGTAATGGTATAATGTCAGTAATAAATCTCGTTAGCTCTTGAGAATCATTGATCCTTGTCAGAGGTATAAATCTACCGGCAGGTTCGTGTTCAATGATACTGATGTCTGTTTTAATCTTGAGGAATTTAAATAAACCCATTCTCTCTAAGTAGTGTTTGGATTTCGCTTCCAGTTTCTCACACTTAATCTCCTCAGGTTTAACATTGAGACCTAATGCAGCCACCATACAGAGTGCTACAGGATGTATTGAAATCCATTTTTTATTTGCGGTGATCCTTAACAGGGTAGGATCAGAGAGGACTATGTTCTTTAAAAAAGGGTCAATATTTCCTAAAAAAGCACTATTTGGTAGGTATATCTCCATATCTCCCGGGAATTCATGCAAGTATTTAAATATTTCTTTTTTAACCGGGAATCCCGGTAAATCTAAGAAAACCAAAAATCCTGGAAAAAAGGCTCGTACCTGTATCTTCGCACACGACAAGCTCTGTCCTGTGTTGTAAGCCCTTGATACACCCCCTAAACATATACTTTAGCCATTCTGGTTCTTTGCACAGGACACCTAGGCGGATGAGCTATTTAAATGGACATCACCTCAATAGAGATAACATCGTGAGGAGGTGATCCTTATGAACTATGCAGATACCAGCCACCCAACCATTGAAGCCTTGTTTTTCAGGCAGATCCGTCACCTGACGGTCCAAAGCCTTACCAAGGATACGTATGCATTTATGCCGAGGTGTTCCTTATGATTACCAATATCCGTGCACAAAAAGCTACCATTGTGTGGCGCTTTCCCCATGATGACGACGATGATCCAGACATCTATGGCGAGGATACGGTTCTTGACTTCTGTGAAGACGACATGATCTCGGATAGCGAAGAGGGATTTATGCAAGGATATCTTAGCTCGTAATCCGGTAACTTTCTTTTTCTTTTATTTCTTACCTTGAAAGGATCACTTTTCCATAATCTTTTTAAAGAAAGCTAACCTATAGTTGCTCCATGGAGATCCTTACAAAAGAAGAAGTCTTTTTACGGGATGCAGAACTCGGTGAACGTATCCGTAAAGGAGCATTATTTATTTATCCCACGGATACGATTTATGGTATTGGATGCTCTGCGCTCCATGAAGCAGCAGTAAAGAAAGTCAGGGCTGCAAAATTACGCTACGACCGTCCTTTTTCCATCATTCCGCCAACTAAAGATTGGATTGTAGAACATTGTTCTATAACGACAAAAAGGAAATCCTGGCTTGCAAAACTCCCCGGTCCTTATACCTTAATCCTTCCCCTGAAAGATACTGAAGCCATTGCTCCCTCAGTCAACAATGGTTTAAACACTCTGGGGATTCGTATTCCGAAACATTGGATTACTTCCTTTGTCACTAAACTAGGCATACCTATTATTACTACCTCTGCCAATCAAAGTGGAGGCAACTTCATGACCTCTCTCGATGATCTTCATCCAAAGATCAAAGCAAAGATGGACTTCATCATCTATGAAGAAGAGTTGCAAGGAAAGCCAAGTACGGTTGTGGACCTGAGCACCCCTACGGTAGAAATGAGGACGAGGTAAGACCATGAAAATCCTTGCATCTGGTGATATCCACGGAGATACGGGATTAGCGAAACGGCTTGCAGAACGGGCTGAAAAGGAAAATGTCGATTTAGTTATCCTCTGTGGTGACTTAACCTTACATGAGCAAAGCACCGATCATATTGTCGGACCATTTGTCCAGAAGGGAAAAAAGGTTGTCCTTATTCCCGGAAATCATGAAACCGTTGCAACGGTTGATTTTCTTGCCGAAGTGTACAAAGCAATTAACCTTCATGGTTACTCTATTACCATGAATGATGTTGGCTTTTTTGGGTGTGGAGGAGCAAATATTGGCTTGTTCAGGTTGTCAGAAGAAGAGATTTATGAACTGTTAGCAAAAAGCCATAACTACATCAAAGAAAGTCCGAAAAAAGTGATGGTAAGTCATGTTCATCCTTCAGGAACAAAGATCGAAAAGTTTACTTCTATTTTCCCGGGAAGTGATGGCCTCAGACGAGCAATTGATGCCTTTAAACCCGATATTGTTCTCTGTTCTCATGTCCATGAAGCAGAGGGCATTGAGGAGATGATTGGGAACACAAAAGTAATTAATGTGGGAAAATCAGGAAAGGTTATTGATATCTGATGCCTGTCCCTTTCACCGTGGTTGCAACCACATAGTTTGTTCCTACGCGAAGTACTGATTGGGTCATGGTATAGAGCAGACCTCCTAAGACCATGAGAGATGCACGTGCGATGTCTCCCTGACTGGTGCTTGCTTGAACATATATTTTCCTATAAAGTGGCGTGTTCCCTTCATCACCAGGCTCGCGAGGAATGCGAGAAATAAGGAGGTCAATTTGTGTATCAAGAAAAGCGAAGTCCGGTCTCTCGGGAGAGCAGATTCGTGCATCAAGATCTATACTAGCCGTGTTTCTCTTATCAGGTGGTTCTTCGGTGGTTAACGTCATGGTTATCTACCGAGCAATCGACGTACTCTTTATAAACGTTTAGCTCTTACAGGCTTCATCCAAAAAAAGGTTAGCAGCCTCAAATCAAAGTCCCATCACATTATTGAATCCAACCGACAAGGGGGATGTCCCTTACGGGGAATGTCGGCGATCATAGACAACAGAGAGGACTTTGAAGCTGCTAACTTGAACGTTACAGAACTGTTGGATGAAGCTGCTCTTACAAAGTCAAACATTTTTTCGAAGCGAAACGTTTAAATAACAGTATTCCTGTAGCTTACCATAGCACCGTAAAACATTAGGTGTTACGGTCGTTCAGATCAATATCATAGTGAAAAAATGAGGTGGTTTTAGATGATGAAAAAGGCACAGACAGCAACTGAGTATCTTATCATTCTTGCCGTTGTTATTATCATTGCCCTGATTGTCGTTGGTGTAATGGGAGGTATTCCTGGGATAGGAAGCAGCGCAGGTTCTCGAGCAAGTGCTGCGTATTGGGAAACTGCGGATATTGCTATTCCTCAATATGCTGCCTTTAAGATCGCTGAAGATTTTAATGTCACCATCAAAAATAATCTCAGAAACAGTGTTACCATTACTGCCTTTACTGTTGGTGGGAATACCCAAACCTGTGCTTCGACAAGCTTAGCACCTGGTCAAAGTACTACCTGTAGTAACACTACATGGTCTGGCTGTTCAGCAGCAGGAGATTCCTTTAGTCATAGTGTCAGCGTAACCTACACTGATGATGAAACCGGTGGGAGCTACACCTTTAGCGGCGATGGCAACAAACTAGAAGGGAAGTGTGCCAATTAGCTGAACATTCGGATCATAAATTGCACGCCACCACTGTGGCGGCTGACGGGCTGCTTGCGAGCAGCCCTACGCAACACCCCGGAGGGGACCCGTTGCGTCAGCGCCCAACTGGTTACGCTCAGTTGACACGCAAGGGAGAGCATGAAGCTCTCCGACGCGGCTATACTGGCAGAACGCGGGCCGCGGTGTGTAACTTCAGGTTACACCCATTTGATCAAACTTTGGTAAAGTTTGCGTGGCGTGCACGAGCGGAGGGATGACTCCTCCGGAGTCGCTCGTAGGACATTTTACAACGTAAAATGTCCGTAGCACCGCCTCAAGTGGCGCTGCGAAAGTAATTTACTTTACACTATGAAAACCGGCTATAAAGTCTGCGATGTGATGACCAGTAAACCCATTGTCGTAGCTCAGACGCTATCGCTTGAAGCATGTGCTCAGATGATGGCCAAACATCATGTAAGCACCTTAGTGGTGAAGGACAGCCACAAGGCCCTTGGCATTATCACTGAACAAGACGTTGTGAGAAAGGTCGTGGCAAAAAAGATTTCGCCAAAAGAAGCAGTTAAAAAGTTTATGGAAACAAAGTTGATTACCATTACACCAGAGCAAGACATCTACGAAGCACTCTTGCTGATGAAGGATCACAATATCCGCCACCTGCCAGTTATGGATGGCAAAAAAATGATCGGTCTTTTAACCCTTAAGGATGTTCTCCGTATTCAACCGCAGTTGTTTGATCTTCTGGTAGAGAAGTTTGAGCTCCGCGAGGCAGACACAAAGTTGTCCTTGATTCCTGAAACCGAGGGAATCTGCCAGCTCTGCGGCAGCTATGCAAGAGATCTTTCTGTGCAGGATAGTGTCCGTGTGTGTAGCATGTGCAGAAGATAAATACATTTTTGCTGTTGCCGTAAAGAGAAACTAAAGAGCGGGTTTGATCAGACACTTAATCTACAAAACCAACTATTAAAAAACCAGTCAAGAAAATCGGTACTCCTAAGCCAAAGGTTATGAGCATTACGTCAGTAAAAGTGATCACTATCTCATTAGCATTTTCTATTCTTTGCTTTATAGAGGGATCATCACTCAAACCATTTATTTTATTGATTATGTAAAATGCAGTAAAAATTAAAAGAAGAATGAAAATTCCAGTTATAATTGGATTATCACTCATGGTAGATCCTATATGTTTTTCAAAGGCTTAAAGATTTTTCCTTATAACCTTTCTTTGAATTCGATTTTGAGCACTCATTAGATCAAAACATCTTCTAATGTTCTGCCCCGCTTTCGGTGCCGCAGCTACTGCCCCCACACCCAAACAAAATGTGGTAAATAAACCCTCTTTCGCTTCTAAATTATTTTTGTTTTTTTCCATTTTTGTCACCTAATCCGTCGGTTGTTAAGTTTGCTATCTGATAATTATACATCTCAATTTTAGCAAGATGATCTCTTAGAAGGCGACTAGGGAACAGAGGCAACTGTATCCTTAGCCACCTCTTTCTTCCCATTTGGGTTTTACTTATGGAAGGGTTTTGACCTTTATTAATCTATCGAAACTTATAATTAAGCAGTTATAAAGTCTTAAAGTACCTGGATCTTGATTTAAAAGCCACTAATTTTTTCTGGCTAAATTTCCTAGTAGATTTCTTGATTCTTGGGTCATATACATCCCCATTATCCAAGTTTAACTTCTCACCAGTCTCAAGATTGTGTGCATGCCGCGAGCCATGCATTGAGTCTTGGTCATATTGGTTTATCTGCCAACGCTCTCCTTCAAAGGAGATTCTTTCTTTTAATTCAACAGGCCTTTTGTAGCAAGAAGGAATCATTAATACTGAGCAGACACCACAGCGTCTATTAAGTATGTCATAATCTTTAGTTTCATAACCCCTATGACATTTTGGGCATTTGTAGATTGTCATAAAGGTCGTTAGTGTCCACGAATATATAAACCGATTTGATTTTTTGGTAAATTGAAAGTACAAAATAAACTTTAGGCTCAACGCCAAAACTTTCCAAAAGCTTTATATAGGAGGAGAGATTACCTAAGCTTGACCTTGTTGATCTAAGATCAACGTTCCTCTGCGTAGGGGTAAACGGGGAGAGGATAAAGACAATTCAACGACGTACTATTGAGATAAACAGCGGGGTGAAACCATGCAGGTAAAACCATTAAAAAACAAAGTGCTCATTAAACCAACAGGAGAATCGGAAAAAACAAAGGGAGGAATCTACATTCCAGATTCTGCCAAAGAAAAGACTCAGGAAGGAAAAGTCATTGCTGTTGGCGAAGGGGATGAGGTTTTTGTAAAGGCTGGTGATACAGTTGTGTACGAATCCTACAGTGGCACTGAAATTAAAATCAGTGGAGAAAAATATTTGATCGTTAAGGGCAAGGATATTCTTGCAATAATTGAATAAGGTGAGAACATGGCTGCAAAAGAAATTATCTATGATGAAGAAGCACGAAAAAAGCTTGTGGATGGTGTGAATAAACTTGCCAATGTGGTGAAGATTACGCTCGGTCCAAAGGGAAGAAATGTTGTGTTGGCGAGCAGTTTTGGAAGTCCTACCATTACCAATGATGGTGTATCCATTGCCAAGGAAATAGATTTAGAAGATCCTTACGAAAACATGGGTGCACAACTGGTCAAGGAAGTTGCAACAAAAACCCAGGATATTGCGGGAGATGGAACAACGACAGCAACGCTTTTGGCACAGGCCATTATACGAGAAGGAATGAAAAACATTGCAGCCGGAGCAAACCCCATTGAAGTCAAACGGGGTATTGACAAGGCTGTAGTAAAGGTTGTTGAGGTTGTTAAATCACGGAGCGTTGAAGTAAATACCCGTGAAAAAATAGCACAGGTTGCCACTATTTCTGCTAACAATGACGAGGAAGTTGGAAATCTTATTGCAGATGCCATGGAAAAGGTTGGTCACAAAGGAGTTATTACCGTAGAGGAAGCCAAGTCAATGGAAACCAGCCTCGATGTCGTGGAAGGAATGCAGTTTGATCGTGGTTATCTCTCCCCATACATGGTAACGAATGCTGAAAAGATGATTGCAGAACTTGAAGATGCCTACATCTTACTGTATGACAAGAAGATTACCTCGATGAAAGAGCTTGTACCGCTCTTAGAGCAGGTTGCCCAGCGAAGTGCGCCATTATTGATCATTGCTGAAGATGTTGAAGGAGAAGCATTAGCTACTATTGTCTTAAACCTTCTTCGCGGAGCGTTGCGTGTTGTTGCGGTAAAGGCACCTGGATTTGGTGATGACCAAAAGGCAATGCTCGAAGATATTGCTGTTTTAACCGGAGGAAAAGTCATTAGTGAGGAAAAGGGAATGAACCTTGACCGAGTCTCTCTTGAACACCTAGGACAGGCAAAAAAGATTAACATTACCAAAGAAACCACAACACTTGTCGATGGTGCTGGCAATGCAAAGACCATCAAAGCACGAGTTGTACAGATCGAGCAGCAGATTAAAACAACGGATTCAAAATATGATCTTGAAGATCTCCAAAAAAGATTAGCACGACTTTCTGGCGGTGTTGCCGTTATTAAGGTTGGTGCACCTACAGAAACTGAAATGAAGGAGAAAAAGGCTCGTGTTGAGGATGCACTGCATGCAACAAGAGCTGCCGTTGAAGAGGGCGTTGTTCCTGGTGGAGGTTTGACCTTGTTAAAAGCAATTCCACATCTCAAGAAGATGAAACTTGACGAGGACCAACAGGTTGGCCTTGAAATTGTACTGAGAGCAATTGAAGAACCAGTACGACAAATTGCATCAAATGCAGGTGCAGAAGGTTCTATTATTGTTGAAAGATTAAAACAGGAGTCAGAGCACAGCAGTGTAGGCTATAATGCAAAAACAGGAGTGTACGAAGACATGATGAAGGCAGGTATCATTGACCCTACCAAAGTAACCCGATCTGCACTCCAGAATGCAGGGTCTGTTGCAGGTATGCTCTTAACAACCGAAGCACTCGTCGCTGAAAAACCTGAGAAGGAAGAAAAACATCCTCCTATGCCCGGCGGCATGCCCGGTATGATGTAAGATCCTTCTTTTTTATTTTATTATTCTTTTTGGATTTCCTTTTTCTTTATTTTTTTTCTCAAATAACTTTTCGTTTTTGTGGTTAGCGTTTAGGCTTCAGTTCGCACGACTCGGATGCCATGCCTGAAATCGTTGATATGCTGTACGAATTTCTGCTTGTAATGCCTCAACCTGCTGTGGTTGTGCGAAATAATGAGCATGAGCTTCGGCAATAAAAACAGCTCTTAATCCTCGTTTTCCTTTTCCGCGTATTTGATAGGCATTTGCTTGGGCAATAGCTTCCTGAAGAAGTGGAAAAGAGTTGATAACATGAGGATGGGTCAAGAGCTCTATAAACGAAAAAGCCTTGAATGGTCTTTCTGCAAAGTCATTAAAAGAATTCTCTGCCACAATCCCCTGGAACTCCTCATCTTGTCTCGAAGAGTTTCTAAAAAAATGGTGAAGGTTGTCTGGGGTGAGGTACAAAACAACAGCAGTTCTTTGCCCAACAGGGAGACGATCAGCATAAACATAATTTCGTTGGAGTACATAATGCATGAACGTGCGTGACACTACCCCCTCATAAGCTGACAGGCTTCCTGGCATTATCGGTAAGACACCATCTTCATACCAGCGTCGGGATGGCTCTCCCTTATGCACTCCGTGTGACTGGACAACACTTGCTACGAATCTATGAGGCATATCACCATTGAAAAAAAGATCTGCGTCAGTCATGCGTCCTTCTCGTCGGTAAATAAAGGCACGCTCAATGACATTTTCCATCTCCCGAACATTTCCTTTCCATTCAGCCCGTTCAAGAGCTCGTGCAGCTTCCGGAGTAAGGCCTTCAATATAAGCATTGTATTTTGGATTCATAGTACGAATGAGATGCTCGGCAATAAGAGGAATGTCGCTTCTTCGTTCAGTTAATGGGGGGACGGCAATAGGTATAACATTGAGACGATAGTAGAGATCTTTCCGAAATTTTCCGTCTTCAACAAGCTGCTCAAGGTTTCTGTTAGTTGCTGCAACAACACGAACATCAACATGTTCTGTCCTATTGCTTCCAACTTTGGTGATCTCTTTATCCTGAAGAGCTCGAAGAATCTTTGCCTGAAGGCTTGGATTCATATCACCTATTTCATCTAAAAATATAGTTCCTCCGCTTGCATGCTGAAACTTACCTTCAGTATCCCGGTAAGCTCCGGTATATGATCCTTTAACATGCCCAAAGAGCTCACTCTCAAGAAGCTCTGCAGGAATGCCTGCGCAATTGACAGGAACAAAATGAGATCCATTTCGTCCTTCACTATTATAATGCAAAGCTCGAGCAAAGAGCTCTTTTCCCGTTCCTGTTTCTCCTCGCAATAACACGGTTGTTGGCAAATCAGCAAGATGATTCAGAAGTTCAAACAACTCAATCATAACAGGAGATCGACCAACAATGACCCCGTGATAATCATGAGTACCGTGATCACCACCAATCCGATAACAAGGATCCACATAATGAGCAAGATCGGTCATGTTGAGCTCGGGAAGTAATATTTCTTTAAAAAAGTATCTTCGGAATCGTCCATTAACCACAATATTTTTAACTAGACTCAGATTCTACCCTCATCATGATTCTCAGACGATTGGAACTCCAGAACATTCGTAGTTATCTTCATGAGTTCATTGTATTTCCCGAAGGTTCAGTACTGCTTAGCGGAGATATTGGAACCGGCAAATCAACCATTCTCCTGGCCATTGAGTTCGCTCTGTTTGGCATTCAACGTGGTGAACTTTCTGGAGAAGAATTACTACGACACGGCAAGAATGAAGGCTCAGTCACCTTAACCTTCTCATCTGAAGGAAAAAACATCATCATCAAGCGAAGCCTCAAACGAGCAAAAGAGAGTATCAAACAGGAAAGCGGCTATATCATTGTCGACAATCAAAAAATGGAAGGAACACCAGTTGAACTCAAGGCAAAAATTTTGGAATGGTTAGGTTATCCTAAAGAGATGCTTACAAAAAAAGGGCTGATCTATAGGTACACCGTCTATACACCACAGGAAGAAATGAAACGAATTCTCCTTGATGAAAAAGATGCTCGCTTAGATACGCTGAGAAAGATATTTGGCATTGACCGTTATCAACGTATCAGAGAAAATGCTCAAATCTATCTAAGGGATAACAAACAACATCGTTTACGGTTAGAAGCATTTATCAAAGATCTTCCTGAAAAAGAGCAACAGAAAAAAAGTAAAATCGATGAGGAAAGAATTGTTCGCAAAAACCTAGATGAGTTAGAACCGCTGCTTAACAAGCAGAAGCATGATCTCCAAAAATACAACGAAGGACTTCAACATCTGGAAAAGGAACGAGAAAGATATGCAACGCTCAAACAAAAAAGTGCTGCACGAAAAGCAGAACAGCATGCAAAACAGGCAGAAACAAATGCGCTCATCATCCAACAACAGAAAATAACTGAAGAAATCAGCATTCTCAAGAAACAGCTCGCAGAGTTAACCGAAGAACAAGAACCAGAAAAAAAAGAAGATATACTTGAACAGGAAATCGAAAGACAAATAAAAAAAATGCAGGAGATGCGAGAAGAGATTGCTAAAAATAGAGAAAAACTGAAGAATCTGGCAAATGAAATAATAAAAAAAGAACAGGAGATTCTCGAAAAAGTAAAGGTTGTCAAACAATCTCAGGAAAACGAAGAAAAGATAACAGCGCTCCATGCATCCCTCTCGGAAAGATCAACAGTGGAACAACAAAAAAAAATGCACGAGCAGGAACTCAAGGAATGTCAACAAAAAATGCAAACCTTAGAGGCATATATCCGACAGGCAGCATCACTGAAAGTACGGATAACGCGTATGGAAACATGCCCCACCTGTCTTCAATCCGTCGCAGAATCGCATAAGAAAAAAATGGTACAACAACAGGATATCATGATCGATGAACATCAGCAATTACTCGTCAAAGAAAAAGACATGCATGCAAAATTCGAGAATGCCTATACACTTCTCCAAGAAAAAATTACTGAATTCATTGAGAAAGAGAAAGAACTTGCTAGTTTGAAGGCAATAGCGCTTTATGGAAAGCAATTTACTGAGAAGATTCTTCATGATAGAGAACAGCTTGAAGAGCTAAAAGAGCTACAAGAAAAAATAATCAACAGAGACAAGGAAAAAAATACAGGGGCATTACAACAAGAAGAATTAATCCTTATAAAAACAAAACTAGAACTCACGGTTGCACGAACGTATGCCTTCAAACAGCGAGAAAGAGAACATCTTATGAAAATAATAAAGGAAAAGGAAAAGATGCATGCAACGTTTGCTTTGCGTGAATCTACCCTTCAAAAAGAGATGATGATCATTCAGGAAGAACTGGAAAGCTATGCTCCGTTGATCAAAGGATTGGAAAAATGTGAGGAGATGTATGTAAACATACGTCAAGAACAAGAAGCCTGTCGTGAAAAATGTCACAAGCAAGAACTACAAAAAGTTTCTCTTGAAAAGGAACAAGAGGGGATACAAAAGATTCTCATGATTCTGGAGAATGACATTCGTGAGAAACAACAGAAAAAAAAAGAAAGCATAAGGCTTGGACAGTTACATCAGTGGCTAGAAGATTATTTCTTACCACTCATGCAAACCATGGAACAACATATCATGGTTCATATTCATAAGGAATTTAATGAGCTCTTTCAATCGTGGTTTTCATTATTAATTGAAGACAATATTTTGAGCGTGCGTCTTGATGAGCATTTTACCCCGCTTGTTGAGCAAAATGGCTATGAGACAGACATGCTCAGTCTTTCTGGTGGAGAAAAAACAAGCCTTTCCTTAGCATACCGTTTAAGTCTTACGAAGGTCATTAATGATGTGGTGAGCACGATTAAAACAAAGGATATCATTATTTTAGATGAGCCAACTGATGGATTCTCCTCAGAGCAGCTTGATAAAGTACGAGATGTTCTTGCAGAATTGAATGTCAAGCAAACAATCCTTGTCAGTCACGAGTCAAAGATCGAAAGTTTTGTAGACCATGTTATCCGTATTGAAAAGAACGAGCATGTAAGTAAAGTTATTTCCGAAGGTGCAGAGCAGAACAGTTAAAGCACGACTTAGATACGAAGAGGTTTATTTCCGGGATAATAAATGCCAGAGACCCGATAAAAATCCGTAATATACAATAAGACACTTAAAAAACTCCTTCTGGTAAATAGTTAGGAAGGAGTTCCTCATAGAAGAGCGCAACATCTTTAACACGGATATGTTCTGGATAACGTGTTCGCAACTGTAACATAAAATCTCGCAGTTCTCCTGGGGTTTTTACAAAGACCCCGAACTCAATATCCCATAACGAAATTGGTTTGTAGATATAGGAAACAGATGGATGATTCTCTAAATAATGGATTATGCTGATTTCCTTGTCGTTTCTGATGTTCTCTAGGGTTATTTGAATATTATAATGCTGAAATCCCAGTTTTGTTAAATCTGGAAAGATATAACACTGCCTTATAATACCATACTTTTTCAGTCTCTTTATCCGTTTACTTATTGCCTCAGGAGTAAGTCTGACTTTTCTGGAGAGCATCACGTAATCGGCACGAGCATTATTTCTCAAAATTCTCAGAAGAGATAAATCAATGGCATCAAGATTTCCTTCTTTAGGGTTTCCTTCTCTTGGATCCCTTTCTTCTTGTTTTTTCTCTTTAAATATTTCTTTTTTTGTGAAAAATTTAGAATGAAAATAATGATAGTGTTCCAAAGTAACTATTTCATGTTCACCAAAATAGATACCAAATTCCTGCTTCAACTCTTTGATTAATTGGCTAAGGTGCTGCGTGCTCTTCGCATGAAGGTCAAAAATAACGCTCCATTTTCCTGTAGAAGTTACAATCCAACTAATAAATGTATGATTCTTCAGAAATGTGAAAATTGTTTCCTCTTTCTCTTTGTCCACATTTTTGAGTTCTAAATAAATAACATGCTTTGTATATCCTAATACGTGAAGATCAACATCTACACAGAACGATTTTATGACGCCAGTTTTTATCAGCTTTTTTACTCTATAATCTGCAACTTCGCGTGAGACTCTTACAACTTTAGCTATTTGTGTCAATGAGATTCTACAATTTTTGGAAAGTGTTGCCAAAATCTTCCAGTCCTTTACATCAAGGGTCATTATTCTATGATAACTAACTATTATTATATAAATATTTTGTTTTTGTAAAAATATTAAAAACAAATTTTATATTAATCATAACTGTCACTACTTTTTATGAGTAGAATAGGAGAGTAGAATCTCTTACAAATATCTTACAAAGAGAAATCTTAGTAAAGCACGAATGAGTAAACATGGAAAAACGACATGAGATTTTACGAACAGGATTAGGAGATTTCAGTAGAGAGAGATTTGATGCACTAACCCATGTGCGCGAAGTTGCTTTAGACGGATTAAGGGAAATCCTAAAGTATAAGGGATACAGAGAAGTAACAACGGCAACATTAGTAAATATTGCAGGATCATGTGAAAATCCGTATGCTTCCTTCAGACTAAACTATTATGGAAAACTCGCACACCTATCACAAAGTTCGCAAATTCAATTGGAGAACTTGGTTCTTGGTTTACGAAGAGGATTTTTCACCATCAATAATAGTTTTCGAGAAGAAAACTATACTGATCCTGAAGCAGAAGGGAGGAGATTATCAGAGTTTACTCTTGTCGAAGCTGAAAAACCATACGAACAGAGTACACCAGATCAAGTCTTAGATAGTATTATCGAAGAGGAAACAGAAGTAATAAAATATGCAACTCAAAAAGTAGTTGAACAGTGTTTCCCGAGTGTTAAAATGCTTGGTGGAGATACAGATTATTTAAGAAGAGTAATTCTAAGACGGTTTGAGAGAATACGCTATGATGAAGCATTGGCATTACTGAAACAAGTAGGGAGAGAATATGAGTTTGGAGAAGATTTAGAAGCGGGAGAAGAACAAGCAATTCTAAGACATTTTGATAACATTCCTACTTTCGTGACCCATTATCCTGCATCAATCAAGTTCTTTAACATGAAAAGAACACCAAATGGAGAAAGAGTTTACAACGTAGATTTGCTTATGCCGAGATTAGGCGAGACAATAGGAGGAGCAGTAAGAGAAGAAAATGGAGAAATGATAAAACAACATCTCAGAGAATCAAAAATTGCAAAATATCTGAAAGAACAAGCAGAAGAAACAAAGGAACAAGATTCAGAACATACAACAGGGTTGGTTGATCCAGTAGTTCAATTTCCAGATTACTTTACGATGTTAGAGCAGGCAAAGCCGACAGTAAGAGGAGGATATGGAATCGGATTTGAGCGATTCGTAGGATTCTTGTTACATGCAAATGATATCTTAGACACTGTAGCATACAGAACACTTCATCCACAATAAGTTTTGAGAACTATTTAGAATAACGTTATTATTTCTTACCAAAGCCAAAGAATCTTTTTAAACTCCACGACCATTTTTCTGATGATTTTTCTTCGACAGGTTTTTCTTCAGGATGTTGTGTTGAAGTAGTGTCATCGTCAGGAATCTCAAAGTCCGCTGGTTTAAGGTCTTCAGGCATTGGATCTTGTAATTTTTCCTGGGGAGATATTTCCTTCGAAGTATTTTCAGAAGAAGGAATGTCCTCGCTTACAGCATTGTGTACTGAGCTTGCCTTTTGGGAGGGATCAATACGATCAATCCCCTCAAGAGGATCCAAGGTTAATTGGGTTCCTTCATGCTCTTCAATGTCTGACACAGCAGAGAGTAAGGGATATTCTTCTGATTCAAGAGAACTATTATCATCAGAGGTAACAACTTCTTCCTCAACATGCAAAGAGCCTTCCTGCGTAAGGAGATCCTCAGGAGGTAAGGGAGTAGTCTCCAACGCATCTGAAGAAGGAAATTCCTGCACAAGTGTTGTCTGTGCTGTATTATCGGGCTCAGTGAGAAGCTCAGGGTCCTGAGAGTTTTCATGCGTTTCTATCTTTTTACTTTCAGGTAGCTCTCCATCGCTTTTTTCAGGTACCTGATGATCTATGTCCTGATCTCTTGCAAACAATGGTTCTTCAAATAATGCACGAGTTGCAGAAGCTGATCGTTTTTCTCCTGATTCATCCTTGAGGAGGATTCGCTTTGCCATATCTGTAGCTTCTTCCATGTTGGCAGCCAAGCCATTCTGCTTTAAGGATTGGGCAAGTTTGCCAACCTTCTCCGCCAAATGAGGGTCTATTGCTTCTATCATCATTAACTCCTTAAACACTAAACCATTAAATCCATGGAGAAAAGGAGGAGAAAAACACTATTTAAACCTTTTGTTCTTGGTTACTAAAAAGTAACGAACACAAACAAGTGCTTTTCATCATTATCAAGGAAAGGATATAGGCAGTTCTCGTCAATTTTCAGCGTTACTGGTTTCAAAGAAAACCTATTGATCTTTTAAAAAACCGATCGGTTTCAGAAAAGTTTATATAGTTTCAAAGAAAACCAGTAGCCATGAAACCGGTAAAATTCAAAAAAACAGAACTCATAGAATTAAACGAAGCATACAAGAAGACTCTTTACTGGTTTTTCTCTTATCCAACAAAAGAAGTGAGCCTTAACGACTTAACAAAAAGAGTAAATATTTCAAAAACAACGGCAAATACCGTGGTACGCCAGCTTGCAACAGAAGGGTTTCTAAAGATTAACAAACTTGGAAATATTTGGCGCATAACCTGCGATCAACAACATCCCTACAACATGACAAAAAAAATAGCGTACAACTTAGAACTCATTTATGAGGCAGGAATAATCGAAGCAATTCTTTCTTTATTTGAAAATCCCGTTTCAATAGCCCTTTTTGGGAGTTACCGGAAAGGAGACGACACTGACCAGTCAGATATAGACATTGCAGTAGAAACATTGGATAATGAAGAGCCAACCGTCATTAAAATAGGTACCATCCAGCAATTTGGGTATAGAAAGAATGTTAACGTTAACATTCTAAAATTTTCTAGAAATAAAATTGACATCAACTTATTTGCAAATCTTGTCAATGGGATAGTGTTGTATGGGTTTTTGGAGGCTAGAGTGTGACATACAAGCGACCAGATAAAAAAAATGCGTTAAGTATTCTTGAATCCGCGAAAAAAACAATGGATTATACGCTTACCTTAGATATTAATGAAGTTTCAGCCACCACCATTACCAGAAATATCTATGAATGTTTCAGAATGCTTGGTGATGCAATTCTCGTAGGTAAAGGGATTCAATCAGAAGATCACATTCAACCAATAAAAGAAATAACCTCGCTCAATATTACTACAGACAGGCCGATTGGTCTTGTTAATAACCTGAGGACATTGAGGCACAATGTGAATTATTATGGATACAATCCAAAAATAACTGAAGTAAATGATGCAGTATCACTTGCAAAAGCATGTTTTTATAAGGCATATGAAAAAATAAAAAAAGATGTTATCATTTGAGCAACAGATAAAAAGAATATGATTTTATTACCCCACACCGGATCTTACAACTCGGCAAAAACATCCCCACGAACATGAAACAAACGCTTACCCTCTTTCAGAGTAACGGCTTTCAGGACTTTACCAATAAAAACAACACATTCTCCAAGATTAAAAGACTGAAGAACTTCACACTCAAGATACGCTAATGCCTCCTGAATACAAGGACAATCAATCTTCTCTGCCTCTTTCTTAGTAAATCCACAATGAGCAAATTTGTCGACATGCAATCCTGAATGACGACCACAAAACAGTGCATGCTCGCTGAATGATCCGGGAATGAAATGGACAACAAAGACATTGCTCTGCTGAATAAGGGTAACTGAGAGTGTGGTTTTTTTGAGAGCAATGGCATAATGAAAAGGTTCGAAAGAACAGGGCATGTGCCATTCTACTGTTGCAATAGTATCATGAGATGCTGTTGCTTTTCTCTCAAGACTTCCTCGACTGGTAACCAACACAACCTGACGTGGATTAGTAAATGCAAACATATACTCACCGTTTCCTTACATTAAAAATAACATCATGGTCTTCTTTGATCTCTTCTTTGATCTGAAAAACAGAAACAAGATCACGAACAAGCGCATCATATCGTGGAGATGCCCTCAGGATACTGATGAAAATTCCGGTTTTTGCAACACGGTTTATCTCGGTAAAAGCCTTGAGAGGATCATCAAAATGATGGACTGCAGTTACTGAGATCACGAGGTCAAAGGCATTATCAGCAAAGGGCAATGCCTCAGCTCTTCCGACAACATGAGAAACTGGACAATGCTGGAGCATTTCACTACATGGATCTATACCAATAACTATGCAAGGAAACAACGGAAGATAAAAACCAGTACCACAACCAACATCCAAAAGTCTGGTATGCGGATGAAGCAAGTGATCATGGAGAATCATGTTCTTGATAATTTGGACTTTATGCAACTGTTCCTGTGCATGCAATGCCGTATAACCCTGATGCAACCACCGATAATCAATACCTGCCATCATTATAAAAGAAACCTACAGATTTATAAATCTTGACAAAATCCGCCGAAAACGGTCTGTTTACCATGTTTCGTGATAAAAACTAAAAAACACAGAGGAAAAAATGCTCACCTGGGAAGAACACATGGGTTTTCTTGAAATAGTAACTATTTTCCTTCTCTTCATTACCGTAGTTATGATTATTCTGCGTGTCATATTTTAAAGCAATTGAGAGGAAAGTTGGGTAAAAATGAGGTAAAAAGAAAACCATTCTTTCCAACGATTTGAGAAGATTTATATAGAATAACCCTTTGCGTAGAATTGGTGAAAACATGGGAAAAGTGCTCGTTATCATTCTGCTATTTCTGTTCATAGGTGGTATTATTATCTATACGAGTCTTGAACTGAGTATGCGTAATCCTTATGATCAAAAAACATTTTTAGGGGCATTTGGCGCATGGCTATGGCATCTTGGAGGAAATACGAAAGATCTTATCGGTATGGCTATTAAACAGGACTGGCTCCCAGAACCCAATAAAACCAATATAACAAACCAATCAACCTATAAAACATATATCATTGAAGAAAAAGAAAACAAGGAATAAAAAAATAAGGTGATGATCATGAAACTACAGGAACCAACATCTATGGATGAAATGGTGTACTTTACCCGAAGAAGTGTAGGAACAGGTAATATTGTCGCATGGGCTCACCGTAAATTATGTCCAAAGTGTAGTAAAGCACTCATGGGCAAGCCAGTGGGTGCAAAAGGTTCAGTCAAAATACGAGCAAAGGAATACCAATGTCCAGCGTGTAACTATACCGTAGAGCAAAAAGCATATGAGGAAAGTTTAACCTGTAGTTGCATCTATACCTGTCCCTCCTGTGGCCACAAGGGAGAAATAGAAGTTCCGTTTAAGCGCAAAAAAATCGAAGGTGTTGAGACCATACGCTTTCAGTGTGCCAAATGTCATAGTAATATTGACATCACGAAAAAGATGAAACAAAAAGGAAGCAAAGAGTAAGCTGCTAAAAACAAACAAAAGAGACATCACGCTTATGCCGCTTTTGCAAGATCCAGGTCATGTTCTGCATCCCTTACCAGATTACGAAGAATGGTAGCAATACTATGAGCAGCTGTATCCATTTTTCCCTTGGGACTCTTGAGATAGACCTCAAGTTCAGCAAGCATTGACGCTGGCTCATGTCCTGCCCTAACAAACTCCTCATTTTCCTGATGAAGCTTCTTCAAATGATTATCAACCAAGAGAAAAAAGAGGATGTCCATCTTCACCAGTTCATACTGGGTAAAAAAAGCTTTTCGTGCATCATCACGTGCTAATTTTTCTGCATTGTCTCTTATTTCATGGAGACTCAAGGTATACCGTCGATGCTCACTTTCCACCTCTTTTTCATGGATACCTTTTTTTGAAAGAGTATCAAGTGTTCTGAGAACGCTTGCACATTCTCTTTCTAAATTACTAATCTCTCGAAATGCACGACTCAATTCTTGACGCAAAACACTTAAGCGCCTTCGATTAATCACCTGCTGAAGAACATCAACCTCGTCTGTTTTGATAAGAGATCTTACCTTTGTCATGAGCGTATTATGGTCAAGTTTATGAATGTCATTTATTATGTTGAGAAGATCTTTATACTCGTCACGAAGTTCCTTATCAACAGAATCCATAAGTTTAACAAAGTTCTCATGGACAACCTGTCGGGCAGCATGAAGTTCTGTAAGGAGTTGATGGTGGAGTGGATGGGTTGAAGGTAAACGCCTTATTCTCACTTCTGCCTCAGCAAAGGTCTTATGAAGCCGTTGTAACAACACAAAGAGTTTCCTGAATCCTGTATCTTCGTTTAAGGCTAATTCGACAAAGAGCTCATGGATGGTATTAATCTCATCTGCAGCCAGTTTAGTTGCCCTCCTATTAAGCTTGCTTCCTTCTACAAGATTATGGAGTTCTTGAAATGCTCTAGGAATCTCTTTTCGAACAAGATGAAGTGTTTTTCGTTCATCACCGTAGATATGGTTAAGATTTCCACGCTCCATCAATGAGGCCCAAAGAAGATTTCTAAAGCGTAAGATTCCAGTGAACTTATAAATTTCCATAAAATCACCTGCGCTCCTTTTATAACCTTATTCAATAGTCCATTCCTAAGGAAAAATAATCACTTCTGGAGAGCTATGGAATAGGGTATTATTTAAATCTTTCCATCTTTTTATGACGGAGAAAATCCTGAAAGACGATGGTAAAACCCAAAAGTTTATATAACTCAAAAAAACCCAAGTTATGTCTCTCGTTAATGATGACTGGGACAAACAAAAGGTGACCGTATGCAGACTCAGGAAGATATCAGCTATGGAAGTAAGAGTCCTGATAATAAAAGAACCATTATCACTATTGTTGTTGCATTGCTTCTGATACTCCTCGTGGGGTGGGCGAGTTATGCCTTCATTACTGCACGAGGACAGGCAGCATTGACTGGAGAGGTTGTCCGTAACAATGGAGAAGGGCAAGAAAAGGCAAGTGATAACAAAGAAAGTACGCTTGGCGAGCTCGACGCACAAACAGCATCAACCGGCAATATAAGCAAAGAGAGCCTTATTGGGGTTAGTGGATCATTAAGTATGGCTTCGTATAAGATTCCCTTACTCGATAAAGACATCCAAATTCTTGCAGAGCAGATCTCTTTAGAGAATCCTCAGGTTGATTTGCAATATACCATTAATGATCGAATGATGCTCAAAGGCTTTACTGGTGATCTTATCTGGTCTGGATCTCAGATCTTTTTAAAAGGAGAAGTACGAGAAACCTCCAGTCAAGGGTTAAATATTAACTGGAAAAACACCAAAGATATTACTATCCGCATTGGCGATGGAACTATGCTCATTGATAAGGTACGTTTAGCAGAATTACAAGGCATTGCATCTGGCGAACTGATGTTCAATGCAAAGATGAAACTGTCCTTAGAGAACGAAGAAGTAACGATCAAAGGGTATGAAGGGAACCTTGAATCAAAGGTTGCTGCAAATAAGAATACCCTCCAGTTAAGCGGCAAGGTACAGAGCTTTACTTCAGCAACGAATAGCTTTACCGTTGATGTTTCTTAGATAAGAATAAGTATAGTATCTATCAGCACCCTGTGCTGAAGCATAAAACAGCAAAAAACTTACTGCTTCTTGGCTTTAAGTGCAGCCACAAATCCTGAGAATAAGGGATGTGGACTCAAGGGTCGTGAGGTAAATTCAGGATGATACTGAGTACCAACAAAAAATGGATGCGTCGGAATTTCAAGGATCTGCATGATAGGATACTTTGGTGCTTTTCCTGAAAAAACCATGCCACGTTGCTCAAGAAGGGAAATGTAGTCTGGATCAACCTCATAGCGGTGTCTGAATCTCTCCCGAATAAGTTTCTTCTGTCCATAGAGTTCATAGGCCTTTGTCCCTTCTTTTAATTCAACATCTTGGCCACCAAGACGCATATTCCCCCCTAAACCTTCAATTTTCTTTTGTTCAGGCAAAACATCAATAACAGGCTCTTTTGTCTTGGGATCGATTTCAGTAGAATGTGCATGTTTAAGCCCACAGATATGGCGTGCATATTCAATAACTGCCATCTGAAAACCATAACATAACCCTAAGTACGGGAGGTTATTTTCTCGTGCATATTGAACACAAAGGATTTTACCTTCTGCACCGCGTGCACCAAACCCTCCTGGAACAATAATACCATCAACATCGGCCAATACATTATCTACTTTCAACGTGCCATCTTCTATTTCTGTTGTTTCAATCCATTGGATACGAACCTTAACGTCATGTTCTGTGCCTGCATGGTACAATGCCTCAATGATACTTGCATAACTATCCCGTAGTCCTGTATACTTCCCGGTAATTCCCACAACAACTTCCTGAGTAGCAGCCTCACGTCGCTCAATAAAATTGACCCATTCCTGAATCATCTTCTGCTGTTTTGCAGAGGAAATGCGTGGCCGTAATTGTAAGATTTCCATAACCGAATCATCAAGTTGTGCATCCTTGAGTAAAAGGGGGATACTATAGATATTCTTGACATCATGACAGCTAATTACCCGTTCCATAGGAACATTTGAATGAATACTGATCTTCTCCCTGACTTTCTCGCTGACGGGTTGCTCACATCGACAGGCAATGATATCAGGTTGAATGCCAGATTCAAGAAGTGCCTTAATACCAAGTTGTGCTGCTTTGCTCTTTTGTTCCCGCAATGTGCCTGGTTGGAGAACATAGGTTAAGGCAGCAAAGCAAACATTCTCTTTACCCTCTTCATAGGCTAATTGGCGCATGGCTTCAATATAGTGAGCATTTTCAATTTCTCCAACAGTTCCGCCAATCTCAACGAGAATAACATCAACATTTGTTTTTACTGCTAATTCTCTCAGATGATTTTTGATTTCTCCAGTAACATGAGGCAAGAACTGGACGTCTCTTCCTAAATAGTTTCCCTGTCGCTCTTTATCAAGGACTTTGCGTAAGATCTGTCCATTCGTGAGGAAATTATCCTTTGTTAACTGTTGATTAAGAAATCGCTCATACGTCCCCAAATCCATATCGCATTCCATACCATCATCAAGAACAAAGACCTCTCCATGGCGAAAGGGATTTAAGGTACCTGAGTCAATATTGAGATAGCCCTCAATTTTTATTTGCGTAACCGATAAGCCACGGAACTGTAAGAGTTTTGCGAGCGAGGAACCAAAAATACCCTTCCCAAGGCCAGAGATAACCGTACCCATAGTAACAATATATTTTGTCTTGCCCGGTTTATAGTTTTTAGGGACTGGCGTGTAGAATTCATGTTCATCTGTTTGGTTTGCAATACTTGCCAATAATTCATACCCAACCATTGGTTCACCCTTTTCCAGGAAACAGAGTCCTTGTTCTTTATTTAAACTTTGTGGTAGCTTGTCCTATAGATCAAAAAACCAAAATAAAAGATAACTATTAAATTGAAGTTAATAACTAGTAACCTGTTGATTGCTTATTTCATTGATATCTTCTTTTTTGGTTCTCGAGCAATCCTCCAGAGAAGGGAGAAATACTTGCGAAAACTCATGGCAATAGCATCACTTTCCATAAGAATAGCAAGTGGTTGTTCTTGGAGAAGGATCATGATAATAGTTCTATTACGATAAATCTGAATGGCTGTGGGCATGGCAAATGACTTTGGTAAGAAACGAATCTCTGTTCGTGCCAAATGCTTCCGCTGCTCGTACAGGCTGGAATAGTGTTCATTAAGTAAGAGTTTATAGACAATGCCCTTGGCTGCACGTTCATGTTGTTTTTTATTAAAATAGATCTCCCATATTTTCGGCTGCTCAGTTAAACCCATATCCAGCCATTCTTCACCTTTGTTCAAGGAATGGAGAATATCTTCATTTGCTGTTTTAAGGCCTTCAAAGCCCATAAACACTTTTACGGTACTTGACCGAGCTTGTTTTGACTGGAGCAATAATGCAGGGACAATACGTTGTACCTGTAATTTCTCTTCTTGAATGGACTTTACTCTTTCTTCAAGATAATCTAGAAGTCGTTCAGGGCTTGTTGCTTCATAACGATGAACACCATTTAAAAGAACCGTGCTCACGAGCCCTTTTTTCATAAGACGATCAAGGACCTCATACATCTTAGAGCCAGAGATTCCTGAGGATTTAATCAACGGTCCAGTAGTGGTTGATCCAAGAGTAAGGAGGGCAAGATACACTTTTCGTTCTCCTTTGGTTAAGCCAATAGCTTGGAGTGTTGTTTCAATGGGAGCAATCATTAGCAAAGACATGCAACGATTATTTAAAAACTTTTATCTTTTACCGTATGTAGGGGGGAAGAATATTAATAAAGATGCAAAAATTTCTCGACGCATGAACAACCTCCAAAGAATTTTAACGACTATTGGCATAAGCACCATAAGTAGTTTTGGCATCACTCAGGGAAATCCACGACACGCAAACGCTGAAACACGCGTGGAATGCATGGGAGGAAATGCGACAACAACTCTCGACCTTAAACTTGTCGAAGAGCCTTGGGGAAATACACTTTTTATTCCACGGGAAAGAACAACAATAGGTTATGGAACAAACGGTAGTCCAACCAGCGTGGATCATTTTACTTCTTTTCTCGGTGGATACCAATGCATAAAAGGATGGTATCTTGATGCAGAGGTCCAGTTTACTTCTGAAGAGGGTGTTGTACCAAAACTAGGTATAGAACATTCTCATCAGTTCGGGAAAAAAGCTCTGCTTGACATACTGACAACAGGAAGTATACGGCACGATCCCGTACTAGAGATAACGGTACATATTTCATATGAACCACCTGAAGGAAAACGAGGAATGATGGCAACCGTCGAAGCAGTTACCAATTGGGAAAATAGCGGACATAACTTTAACATTCAACGGTTACGTTTTGGTAGAGAACAAAGACAGTATCAAGCAGGCATAGCTGCTGACGTACTGCAAGACAATAACGCAAGCGTATCATATTCTGTAGGTTTATTTATTGCAAAGAGTTTTTAAGAAAAGAATTTCTAAAATCTTAGTGTACATGAAATCAAAATGACAAAAATTAACAATTAACCCTTGCAGTATAAAGTCGTAATAAGGTCTCTAGTCCAACCCGTATCTGAGCGTCCTCAACAGTTTCTTTTCGCTTCAAAAATTCAGTTCCATCAACATGAGGAGTAGAGGCCATCACATTATCACTGATAACCAATAATTCTCCTGCGCGAATATTTCGGCCATCATGTTGATTATACCAGTCTCGCAAAGCAAAAATAACACTCGCTTCCATAGAAACCGCTAGAGCACCATCTGGATCTCTTGTTTTGCTTGCACGTGCATCCCAATAGATATCATCGGTTACACGAGTTTTACCGGCATACACTTGTTGAAAGTCTGCTTTCACCGAACGAGCAACTGTAAGAAGAGTATCTGTTAGGTCTTGACTTGCTACGGCCTCATACCCTGGCCCCATAATTTTATCACTCGTACTCTCCGCTCGCTGAACCGTAGTCGTAATCACAAAGTCTCCAATATTAAGATAGGGTTGAAGTCCTCCTGCGGTACCCAGTCGCAAAATAACCATAGAGTCAGCATCGCAGGCTTCAATAACCTCTGGCATTGTAATAGAGACACTCGCAGGACCCATACCCGTAGAAAACGCAGTAATCGGTAGAGACCTATATCTACCATGTACGGTTAATCCCCGGTCGCTCTCGATGAGCTCTGGGCTGTCTAAATAACGAGCTATTTTTCGTATACGCCCAGGATTTCCCGCCGTGAGAATAGAGGGATGAGCAGAAGTAATCTCAAGGTGATACGTCATTTCCCCGGTATCAAACGTCATAACTCTTCTCATACTCAATTCCTCACCACAAAGGAGACGACGTGAGATATAAAAACCTTTCTTAGTTTTAGGCTTTGCATGCTCTATTATTACTCATATCTCAAGGCATCAACAGGATTGAGGTTTGATGCTCGCAAAGCAGGCATAAGTCCGGCAATAGCTCCCACTAAGAAAGAAAACAGTAAACAGCCAAGGGTAAGCCAGAGTGGAAATGCAGGCTGTAAAAAACTAAGACCATAATAAACTGCTATAGAGGCACCAAAACGTGAAATTAAATAACCAAAAAAAATGCCAAATATTCCACCAAGTAATCCCAAAACACCTGACTCCATCACAAACAAGAACAAAATCATTCCTCGCTGAGCGCCAACTGCTTTCATAATACCAATTTCTTTAGTACGTTCAAGAACAGCGGTGTACATCGTATTCATAATATTGACCCCTGCAACAACAACGGAGATTAATGCAATCAGAAATAAAATAACATTGAGGACCAAAATGACATTCCCAAAGGTTGCCACAATATCCTCAAAGGTCTCAACAAAGAAATCTTCCTCTCCTTCTTTAACACCTCGATAATTCATGAGTTTGTCCTGTACCTTTGTTGCTAGATCTCTCGGAACTTGTCCTGGCGCAGTCCGCATGATAACCCAATTGTATTCATCCTTTACATCAAAAATGTCTTCTGCTGTCTCCCACGAGACATAGATATTACGATCGTCTTCAGGATTTCCAACAGTTCCATAAAATCCAACGACCTCTACCTCCACATTATTAATGGTAAGCGTATCACCGAGTTCTACCTGTTTTTTGAATACCTTCTCAGGAAACTGGTAATTGTATCCAACAACAGCCTTAAACTTATCATTCCTGCGTAGTTCTCTGCCACGTTCAACCTGCACAGTAAAAAGTTCTTCAATAAGATCGCTGCGTTCATCAGTGGGCATGCCCATAACATACACATAGCGTGGTTTTTCACCTTGAGTAAACTGAACAATGGTGTTTTCAATCATCATAGCGGATACTTCATCAATGCCGTTAATGCCCTCTACGAAATTGAGATCTTTTTGGCTAAAGGTAGCTGTTCCTGATCCAGGTGGACCAAATCCTTTTGCCTGGAGAACCAATTTATCAGAACCCAGCTCCTTAAAGGTCTGGTCCATATACGTTCGTAATCCTTGACCAAAGCTTACCAAGGCAAAGATAGCGGTAATACCTATGAGGATAGAAACAATCGTTAAAAAGCTCCGTAATTTACGATGCCAAAGATTGTTCAAAACATAGGCAGAGAGTTCTTTGATCATTTTGCATACCGTAAGCTATCCACTGGATTTTTATGTGCTGCCTGCAGGGCAGGAAGGATTCCTGCAAGGGTACCAATCAGAAAAGAAAATAACAGTGCGCCGATAAAAAGCCATGGTTCCACATGTGCGCTTATCAGATCAGTACCCAAGGCTACACGACTAATACTTGCAGCTCCATAGGCCATAAGCGTACCGAGTGATGCACCAACGAAGCCACCAAAAGAGCCGAGGAAACCAGCTTCAAGAAAAAACAAAGTAAAGATAGTACTATTTTTAGCACCAACTGCTTTCATAATACCAATCTCTTTGGTGCGTTCAAGCACGGCTGTGTACATTGCATTTGTTATGCCGATACCACCAACAAGAAGAGAGATACCAGCAATAATATACACAAAGATCTGAATACCAAGAAGTGTATTGTTCAGACTTTTAATAATGGCCTGAGGTGATTCTACACTAAAGTCTTCTTCACCCTTCTTCACCTTTCGCTGCTGACGCATGACATATTCTATATCTTCAGTAAGTTTATTGACATCGCTTCCTGGTGCTACTTTTACTCCAATAAAATCATACTCGTCTGAACGGTTATACCGAGATCGCATGACTTCCTCATTAGCAATAATTGAAGCATCGATAAAAAAGCTTCCCTTCTCTTCGAGAAATCCAATAATCGTGAAGGAAGTTCCATCAATCGTTATTTTCTCTCCCACACGAAGTTGTTTATCAAAATGCTCCTCTTCAAAAAAATGAGCTCCTAAAACGACAGCATTTCGATCTCCATCCTTCAATAATCTTCCTTTGTCTGCTTCAAAATTAAAGATCTCTTCCATAACGGTACGATCTTTTCCAGCAGGCATACTCAACATCATACCTGCTACTGATTGCCCATTCGACGTCATGGTAACGCTCTGAAAGATTCTACCAACAGCCGCTTCAACACTATTAACATTCTTAATTCGATGCAAATCACTTTCAGTGAGTGGATTGACAACACTAAAGCCAGGCGGACCTGCAGAAGAGGATGCACTAACCCGTAATACATCAGCGCCAGCAATATTAAATTGGGCCATAATTGCTGCTCGTAATCCCTCACCTAACCCAATCAAAGAAACAATTGCAGCAATACCGATAACAATGCCTATCATTGTTAGCCAGCTACGCAATCGTTTATGTCTCAGATTTTCAAAGCTTAACCAGAGGTATTCTGTAATCATGGCAAATCACGAAGAGGAAAACAGAACGACACATAAAAACGTTCCAAAATAATAATAATCCAATTACAACCGTCCACCCAATACTTCATGCATTGGTTCTCTATCAGGATACACCTGTATGCCGGTATTGGTGATCTGGAGATAGCTGACTTTATTGGAATGATTAATACCACGCATCTTCAGCACAGACACGCCACGTTCATAGATATTACCAAAGGGTAACCGATAGAGCATGACAACACCATCAACAACAAACTCCTCAAAACCATGCCAGCTTACTCCTTTGTGACCCTCTTTTACTTCACAGGTAAAAATGGTCGTACACCCGATCTTATCAAGAATAGAAACTAAAGCCGAGAGGGCTTTACGTCGTTCAATTTCTTCTTCACAGAGCATGGTAAAGAGGTTGACAGAATCAAGAACAACACGCTGTGCTTTTGCTTTAGTGGTAACTTCTTCAATTTCTCCAATAATATCATTCATCTCTGCGCGAGTTCTCTCTTTAAAAAGTCTTACTTTTCCTAATGAGCCACCAATAAGTGTTAATTTCCCCAAACGTTCCATCTGAGCTAAATCAATACCAATTGTTTTCATATCCTCAATCAGCTTGTGCTTACTTTGCTCAAGCGTAATCATAACCGCGGGTTCATTATTCCGCAAACCTTCCATCAAAAATTGACAACCAAAGATAGTCTTTCCTGCTCCACTATTACCCGAAACAAGAATCGTTCTTCCTTTAGGAAATCCTTCATTTCCTAAAAGTTCATCCATGCCTTGAACGCCAGTTTTGATCTGTTCCATAATTTCACCTCAGAGGACTAATCATCATCACTATATAAAAATGCCACTTTCCGCTCCTTCATTCCTTTGATCATAACACAAATGATCATTCCTGTGCCAAATCCAAAAAAATGAAACAATGCTTGATTCACTGTTTCTTGGGTAATACAACTCTGACAAGTGTAAAGATCATATAAAAGTTTCGAAAAAATTGAAAATATTAACAAGGGGATCATAAGTTTTTTTGGCAGGAACTTATCTCCCTTCAGCACCAATGTACCAAGCACTGCGTATATTCCTAACGATGTGCCTGCAAGGATGATCGCCGGAAAAAAAAGAAGATCAGCAAACGCAAGAAGAAGGCCAGCACCAAAAAACACAAGAAGAAAGTCAAAACCATGAAAATGAAGCTCATAGGCAAGTAAGGCAATAACACTCAAGGCAACAATGTTCTCGACCAAATGAAAGAGATTTTCGTGAGAGAAAGGGAAGGTAACCAAACGGTAGAGTTCTCCACGCAGAAATGCCTCTCCGGAAAATGCAAGCGTATTTACAGAATTAGGAATCAGGAGATAAACAAGTGAGCTTATGACAATAATAAATACCGTAATAACAACAATGACTGCTTTTCTCATGTTTTGTTTGGAAATTCAAAAAAACTTTTCCAGTTCTTCGTTTCTGAGGACAAATCGTCTCATACGTTTTTTTTTGAAGAGAATATATATCAGAAGAAAAATAATCAGCACGATACTTGTCATACTGACACCAAGGAAGAGTAAAGGATTATTCATGTTCTACGTGTTTTTTGGACACTATACGTAAGGTAAATAATACCAAAATAAAAGAGATAACAAGAACCATGGCACTCATTCCTAAGGGTACGACTTCCTCAACAACATTAAAGGTAGCTTGTTGTTCATCAGTTACCGTATCTTCATAGTACACTTGAGTCACAACACGATAGGTTCCTACCTGTTGGGGCGTATACATTAAATGAACGGTCTTTGTATCTCCGAGAGGCACATAAAACTCCTCACTCTCAAGAGTAAATACTTCCACATTATCACGATAAATCGTTGCTCGAAGTATCCCATTAAGCGAGGTTTCTCCATTATTTTTAAAATACCCTGCAATAGTAATAGGATTTCCAACAGTATTTTGCTCATTAACATCTACGGCAAGAAGATTTCCTTTCTTCAGAAGCGTTCCTTGGGAAAATACCTCAAACGATCGAGATTCTTGTTGTACAAGGGTATGGTTCGCTAAGAACAGGAGTTCGGTTATGTATTTTCCTGGGGGAGATTCAAAAGGAAATGCAAGATTGAGGCGTTTCTTGTTCAAGGGTGGAATGCTTGTCGTATAATCATTCACTGCCACAACCCTCTCACCATCCTTTACTTTGATCGTTACTACAGGATTAGCTTCAAGGTTTCCTTCGTTAGCCAGAACAAGAGCAAGGTCAAGTGGTCTGCCAACTTCAGTGTCAAACACCGTAACATTTTCTACGACAAAACCCTCATGCTCGGTTGCAGAAAGCTGAATACGGATGGCAATGGTATGATACGTCTCTCTTTCGACACTAATCGTTGGAAGATACCGACTGGAGAAAAAAATAGTCAACTGTGCATCATAACTCCCGGGAGAAACATCCTGAGGAGGGGTTAAAACAACATCAAAAATAACCGGGGAATCTTTTCGAACACTAAGATCGGTTTTTGGTTCAATAGTTATCCAGTCTTTGGCTTGCCCGCTGACACTACTATTAACATCGACTATCTGCTCACTATCAGAGGTAATGATAATGGTCTTTGAAGAATATCCCCCAAGATACGCATCCTGAAATGAGAGCGCTTTTGGTTCAACAGTTAAGGTTATTGCTCGTGCTGATGGCAAGAAAAAAACCAGAGCAAACAAACATGCAAAAGTCACTAAACAATACCATACTTTCCTCTTTTTCAGCCGGCAATAATCCATACAGAATTATAAGCTGAACTCCTATATAAAACGTTCGATTTGAGGCAAACTATATTAATAACCTGTTCTTGAAAGAGTGTATGGCAGATACAATTATCACGTTTTGTGCCCATAACGACGACCAAATTCTCGGAGCTGGGGGAACATTAGCAAAATATGCCAGGCAAGGGTATGAGGTGTACACCTATATCTTTTCCTATGGTGAGCAAAGCCATCCTTGGTTGAAGGGTGAGATTACGGCTGAGATGCGAATAAAAGAGGCACATGCATCTGACAAAGTTCTGGGCGGGAAGGATATCTTCTTTTTTGGTTTAAAAGAAGGACATTTTCGCGAAGAAATTCAAGAGAAAGGGATCAAAGAACAGATGGAAGCTATTATTGCAGAGAAGCAACCCAAAAAGATCTTTACTCATTCTCTTGATGATCCTCATCCTGATCATCGTGTAGTTTATGAAACCGTGCTCGAAATAACACAAAAGATAGACTGTGAGGTGTATAGCTTTAATGTATGGAATCTCTTTAACTTCAAGGAACGAGACCTTCCAAAGCTGGTGGTTGATATCTCAGATACTTTTTCACTTAAACTCGATTCTTTCGCACGCCATAAAAGCCAAAAAATGACCATGATCAGTCTCCTCTGGAAGGTTTATCTCCAAGCAATTATCAATGGATTACGACATCATGCAAAATATGCTGAGGTATTTTATAAAATAAAGTAACAAGTGATGTGAAGAATAATCCCTCATAAAGCAGCAGGCAAGAGAAACCATGAAAAAGCTGTTAATAACATCAGACTGTTTTTTACCACGCTGGGATGGCATTGCCCGATTTCTCTCAGAGATGGTTCCACGGTTAAAGGAAAAATACGATATTACCCTTATTGTTCCTGACTTTCCTGGAGAAAAAAAAGACATAGAAAACGTAACTATCGTGAGAATTCCCCTCTCTCCTTTTGCGGTTTCAGACATTCCTTTGACAAAGATCCCCCAGAAAACAGTAAAGGCGTATGTGACAAAGGCCGATATAGTTTTTAACCAGACATTAGGGCCTATAGGTATCGCTGCGATCAATGCAGCACATTATGCAAAAGTACCAGTCATCTCCTACATTCATTCAATTGAATGGGAATTGTTTACGAAAAGCGTTGGCAAATTTAAATTCTTGATCAGAATCTTTGCAAAGGCCCTTGCAAGAAATCTGTACAGAAAGTGTGACCTTTTACTCGTTCCTTCGCTTGAAGTTTCTGAATTATTCATGCATGAGAAGATTGAAACAAAAAAGGTCATCATCCAACTTGGAACAGACACGAATAAATTCAAACCCACAACAGACAAAGCAATGGCAAAACAAAAGATAGGGATTGATCCAAGCTACAAGGTGATAGGGTTTTCAGGAAGGATTGGCCGAGAAAAGGATCTTATTACCCTCTATCGAGCGTTTGTTCGACTGAGAACCAAGCGTAAGGACGTAAAGCTTTTGATTGTTGGTTCTGGGATCAAAGAATATGAAGAAATATCCAGCAAAAGAGCAGATATCCTCTTTGTTGGTAGTCAAAATAAGGTTGTACCATATCTCCAAGCTATGGACATCTATGTACTCCCTTCATTAACAGAGACCTCATCATTGGCAACCATGGAAGCTATGGCCTGTGGGCTTCCGGTGCTTGTCACTCCTATTGGTAATATGAAAGAGTACATTATCGAGAAGGAAAATGGATGCTTTTTCCCAAAAAAGAATCCGTTTGTCTTATCCCTTAAATTAAACTGGCTGCTGGATGATGAGCAGCTGAGAAATAAAGTAGGGGAAAATGCACGCAAAACTGTCGGAGAACGATTTTCATGGGAAGAAACGGTTCAAGAGATACAAAGTGTTCTTGATGAATTTTAAGATACGGAATTTCGTGTTGCAGCATAGCCAAACTAACGAAAATCAATTAGCATTGCCACGGATACTGCCAGCGATTTTATGGGTTAAACCCGTCTCATAATTGTTGTATGTGAAGGTAATATCTGTTCGAAAAGGCCCTTCACTAATGTCACCACAATCAATATTCATGATAAACTGATCATTATTTGTTACATTCAAAGGAAGAGTTTTTGGAACACCATCAATAGTAAGATTAGCACTGGCCACTGTATTACAATCATCGGTTCCATCAATATCGTTCTGAATTTCTATATCAAAACCAAGGTTATTCTTTAACGCTAGTTTCATTACGCCATTACTCGTGTCAAGGGCTGGCTTATCAAGACAGTCCAAGCCAACAGGGAAGTTACATCGCTCTGGCAAAAATCGTGAAAGATCAAGAACACCAAAATAGGAGAGTGCAGCAATAGCG
Source organism: Candidatus Woesearchaeota archaeon (assembly GCA_016187565.1). Lineage (NCBI taxonomy): Archaea > Nanobdellati > Candidatus Woesearchaeota > Candidatus Woesearchaeota archaeon. The sequence goes on along the minus strand of JACPJR010000031.1, from coordinate 87,406 downwards.
GTTAAAACAATGAGAATTGCCCAACCATAGGTCATTAAGAACTCCATCGCTACTTGGGCTTTACGGCGACGCTGCATGATCTTACCTCTTTTTACAACTACAAATGTACAACAAACTTACGACTGAAAAATAAGTGACTTAAAGGTTAAAATAAAATATAAAAAAGTAAAAAAGGCAAAAGCTTATGCTTTTGACTTTGGCCGGTAGTAGGTGAAATAGTAGTATGCTCCTCCAGCAACAACGAGCACAATCACTATCATCCACCAGAGCCATGCCAAGCTTCGTGATTCCTTTTCTCCTTCAGGTCCGGTTTCAGGCTCTGTTGTAGGCCCGGTCTCAGTTTCAGGCTGTTCTTCAGGTCCTGTCTCAGGTCCGGTTTCAGGCTCAGTTTCAGTTGGTGGTACTGCAACAACCTTCTGACCAATGGCAAAGTAGCTGAACCCAGGGGATGTTGCTGAGTAATAAACATAGGTTGCATCATCGCTTGCTTTGGTTGTTGGAAGCTCTGTCCAGTCACCCTTGTAACGATAGAGCGCAACATCATCATAACCAATGTTATTTAAGGATAACCATGCCTTAGTTACTCTAAAGTCAATAGTTGCTGAACTGACGTCGCCCTCAACAAGATTGGTAACGATCTCTAAATACTGGAAGATCGTTCCTCCTGCAAAGGCCGGAATCTTCGTTGGTCTATCTGAATAAGCAATGACATCCATGGTAACATCGCTCACATCTCTGTTGAGCGTGAAGAGGATCTTTCTCACACCAATCTTTTCATCAACGATAGTCATCGTGGTTTCGGTACCAACGGTGACTTTGTTCCAGGCTTTTGATTCCTTGTATTCAGTAACCTCATCAGTTGTTGTTCCACCACCACCACTACCACCACTACCACCGCTCGGACTGGTGCTATCTGCAACATCCTGAACTTGGAGGGTTGCTGCTGTTGAATTTAAATATTGGACAACAGCGTTAGTTGTTTCAGCAGTAAAGGAAACAGTATAATTTGTATTGCTACTTACCGAGGGGGTTGTCCACGAAACATTGTAAAAGAGTTCTGAACCATTGCTATTATCATAACCATACCCCTCGAGATACCCATATCCATACCCATATCCAAAGGATGTATTTCCTGAAACTGTTTGCCCAGTACTATAGATATACCCATAACCATATCCCCACATGTACCCATAACCATAGTTGACTTGATTAAGTTTGGTAATGGTTAATCCAGAACACGCACTGAGATTTGTTCCTGCAGTGTTGAAGGTACAGGTATAGTTGGTTAACCCACCGATATTAGTTAAGGCTACCGTCATGTTCTCAATAGGAACATTTTCTCCTTGATAGGTTAAATCAACATAGACTTGAAATGTAACCGCTGAGCTCTCATTTGGCGTGGTATCACTGATATTCGTTACACCTACTTGGATACCAGAAACTGGTCCAGAAAGCAACAACATAAATATAATACTCAATGTCAAGAATAAACTGAACAGATTTTGCCTCTTTAATCGTCGCGTCTTTAACTTCATTAGATACCACCTTTTTTATTAATATGGATAAGATTTGAAGTCATATGGATGAGCGTGTATGGAAATACAAGAGTCTGTAGTAGTATGTTATTTAAATACTTTTTGGTTTTGTTAGGCTAGTTTAGGACGAAAAGAATGTTATTGGGAAGTAGAAACGAATTTGTTGTCCATCTTAAATGCCGAATGAGATTACGCAAATTTATTAATACCCACGTAATTCTTATGAGCATGAAGACCTCACGATTTTTTGGATGGTATATTCTTCCGGTAATAACCTATTGTGTGTTTATCCTCTATCTTTCTTCGGTGAGTCCACTTTTAGATGCGAGTAAAGAGCAAGGTTTTGACCAGAAAATAACAGAAGTTTCACAAGAGGTTATCAGTTTTAAGGTCTACAATCTTGATAATGAGAATCCGTTTAACAGCTACCTCAAACACCTTGTTGAGTATTTCATTCTTGGTTACTTGCTGTTCAGATTACTTCAAAAAACAAGGTATGCACGCTACAGCTTTGTCATGGTGATCCTCTTTGGATTACTCTTTGGATTCCTGGATGAAACACTTCAGTCTTTTATTCCAGGAAGGATGGTTGAATGGCAGGATATCCTTGCTGATGTTTTGGGTACAACACTTGTTGTCTATGTTGCTCTTCTCCAAGAGGTTTTCCGTGAGGTCTATTCTCCAGTAAACGGGCTCAAAAGTGCTAGGAAATAACGATTTACGATATCCTTTCAGTGTTTCATTCGAGCTTAGCTATACTATTTCGCCGCGGCTTCCACTAACGAAGTACTTTTCTTTCTGAACAAAAACATAATGATCATAACACCAAAAAGTAAAACAATGCTTATCCAGGAAACAAACGGAATGCGAAGAAGCTGACTGGTAAACATAAACAGAAAAATAATAATGACCATACTTATAGCAAAGCTTAATCCAAAACGTTCTGGCCATCGAAGGTTATGGTATGACAAATAACAATAAACAAAAACATAACCCGGAAGAAGCGTTGCATAGATGAAAGCTAATGATGCCCGAAAAACATGCCACCAACTAAAGGAAGGATAGGCTATTTTAATGAGCAATCCAAGAACTAAACTAATGAGGGTAAATAGCACGACGTGAAGTGCTATGCCTTTAGGCTTTACCTGTTGAAGTGTTATCTGAGGGTTCATCGTAACGGTATTAACGTAGCAATTTTAAGATCTGGATAAAAACAATCTCAAGATCAAGCATGAAAGACTGATGATTAATATAATAGAGATCATATTTTATTTTTTCTGCTGGTGTTAGCCCAGTGACATCATTGATTTGGGCCAATCCTGTTAAGCCTGGCTTTACATATACCCGTCGTGTCCATCCATTGATCTCTTTTTCAAATTTTTCATTTAAGGCAGGCCGTTCTGGTCGTGGACCAACTACCGACATCTGACCGAATAAAATTAAAAACAATTGGGGGATCTCGTCCAAGTGAGTTTTTCGGAGAATTCTTCCAAGACGAGTAATACGGGGATCCTGCTCATTATCAGAGATCATAACACCGGTTTTTTTTTCTGCTCCTGTTACCATGGTTCTAAACTTGTAGATATAGAAGGGTCTATTAAACTGTGCTGCTCTTCTCTGGCGATAGAGAATGGGTCCTTCAGAATCAAGCTTTATCATGATAGGAATGATCATTAGGAAAGGTAAAGAGAAAAGGATACCGATGCATGAAAACAGAAGGTCAAAACACCGCTTTGCAAGCTGATGTAGTGTAGGTATGGGACGAAGGCTCAGATCAATAAGGTGACTAAAAGGGGAGCTTCGTGTAAGGACATAGTCATATAAGGTTGGTACTGCTTTTACGGTTACCTCACTTTGTTGACAACGAAGGAGAATATCCATAATAACGTCACGTTCTTTAGGATCAAGGGAAATAATAACCATTCCTACATTGTGAGATACCATCACCTTGGGAAGGTCCTTTATTCTTCCAAGATAGGGCAGAGTTTCGTCTTTGAACGACTTATCGCTGAGTACCCCAATAAGGTGAAACTCTTTTTGAATGTACTCCTTAAGTTGCTTGTTCCTCCCCAGATGACCCAGCAGAATAGCACGCTGATTTTGCTCTCTTTCTGGTCGTATTGCCATATGCCAAAGAATTAAAAAAAACGTATTCACCAAAAAAAGCAAAACAAGCAGAAGTCTCGGCAAACGAAATGTCCAATCAAAATAAGCAATAGTAGCCATCAGTAATAGAGCAAGAACTCCACTTCGGCTGGTCTTAGTGAGAATGGCAAAGGAACTATACCGTTTGTACGTGAAGAGATCGAGCAAAGCAATACTATACACAACGGTTACCATTGCTGCAAAAAGGAAATATGGATAGGGAAATGCTAAAGAGAACTCTTGAAAGGGCTTTAGTACGGTAAAGATAAAGAAGGTAAGGTTAACCAGAATCAGATCTCCCAAAATGAGCTTCAGATAATAAAGGTATTTCTCCCCCATGAATTGAGAGAAAGAGGTAATCTATTTAAAGATAACGCTAAATAAAATGATGGTAAGAAGAGGAAGTCAATGCAATGGCTGAAGCATCAGTGAGGCGGAATATTTTCTGTGCTGTTTTCAGTTCAGGGTAGTAGTTTCTGGCTTCTGTGGAGGCGTGATATTACCTATACTCCGGTTGTACTGATAAATGTACAGATTACTGTACTCCGCGACAGGAAAAAATTGAGACGCATGAAAGATATCATAATAATAAACAAAATTGTAGCTCGTGTTTTTGGCAAATACTGACGCAATAGTGTCACCATCCCGGTTAATATAGGGAAAAAAAAGGGTATTGAAACTGCTGCTATCACCAACATGGAAAGGACTAATCATAATTGGCTTAAGGTTATAATAAGGCAAGGAAAACGCTTCAAGATGATCAGTCAAAACATAGGAGCCGGGGTACTGCTCACCAAAGGTTTTAAACAACTCATGTTCCTCTGGTCCAACCCAAATCATCGAAGGATGTGCATTCATGTTGATAGAAATAGCCTTAGGAACCAAGATAAGCAGGAGAGGAACAAAAAGGATACGAGAGTAGTGTATAATTCTTGTCAATGTATTTGGTGTAATCAGAAGAAAAGTTCGAGAAACAAGGTCAACCACTTTAAACAAGCCATAGGATACAAAAAGTGGCATGAAGAGAAACAATGCAAAAAGTACGCGTCGATAAGGAAGAATATATCCTGTTTCAGTAGACCAAAAGAGGTATAAATCCAATGCTAACAAGGTTATCAAGGGAATAATGATTTTTAATGCTTTTTTTTCAGCAACACAAATAAAAAAGAGCCCAACAGCAATGAAAAAGAAAAAAATAGAGGTTAATTGTATTGAAAAATTAATAAAGGGTTTCTCAAGTGGGTAAATAAAAAGATAGGTAAAAAAAACAGAGACCTGCTGGAAAAACAATGCAAAAAATTGTCCTGAAAATAGTTGCGAGAAGGCAGTAATACGCAGACTCAAAAACCCAAATAACGCAATAAGAAAAAAGAAAAATAAGTAAAGTATGTGCTTTCGGTGGTGGGTTAAGAGAAAGTAAAAGAGCAAAACAATGGTTGCAAGAATTGCTGTGCTGAGATGCGTAAGTGCAATGGAAAAGTAAACGAACAATGCTAACAAAAGACGATCTGCAGCAAGAAGGTACAAAAAAAGGAGAAACAAAACAACACCGAAGCTTATAGGTACCAGATAAAATGGCCCCAGCATTGCCATATTACTGATAACCAAAAGGGTAAAAAAGAGCGAGAGCACGGCAATAATGCGATTTTGAAAAAGCCGTAAAGCAAGTGCATACTGAAGAAGCCCAATAACAACAAAAATCACTCCCGGAAGGAGCTGTTCCACCTGAAGTTCATCTAACCCCGTCAACATCGTTATAAGAGCAACATATACATACGATCCTTTTGGATATGAAGAAACCGTATCAGTAAATGGCTCTCGATTGCTTACCCATTCTCCCTGGATGATCTGTCTAACGCTGCTCAGCAGGATCCAAGAATCTACGTGTTGCGGCATTTGATTCTGATGAGGAAGAAAAATAACGAGGAAAAGCATGCTTACACCAAAGACGACAAGGACCATCTCCAGAAGAGAAACGACTTTAGAGTAGTACATGGTCAACTAGAGACCCGTGTTAATTTATATTATTTTCGCAATACATAAATACCCTAACAGATTCCTCGCCTATATGCAGGAGCAAACAAGAACAACAACAAAATTTAATATATTTGATATTTTCGTGATCCTCTTCCTTGTCTTTGTTCTTGCTGTTGTCATAAAATTCGCTTTCTTTGGGAAGGAAGCCCAATGGGTGTATGTAGAATTTGAAACCAAAGCAATGCCAAGCTGGCTAGCACAACAGATCTCCATTGGAGATGCTGAATATGTAAGAGGCGTAATGCTTGCAAACCTCACTGATGTTTATCATTATGCAACATCAAATATTGAACATAAGGCATTAATTCGTGCAAAGCTTAGGGTAGAGGAAAAAGATGACAAACTCTTTTTTAAAAGTGGAGAGCTCAGAGTAGGAGGCACCATACAAATCAAGACAGAACAACTAACGCTTGATGGACTTATCTCCAAGATAGATCTCGTTGAGGAGTCATCTATTAAAAGAAATGCGGTATTAACCTATGTAACCTTCATTGCTCGGAACCAGCCTATCCGCATCACCGAAGCACTCGCTAATGCTGGCATTGAAAAAAACAACAAAGGGCAAACCCTTGCAGAGATTTTTGATTTTACCACCTTTGAAGGGGACGAAGAGGGTGATGTTATTATTGACGCAAAAATACTTGTGGAAGATGTGAATGGAGAACTCTTTTTTAAGAATAGCCCGATCAAAGCAAAAGCTCCGATCTTTCTTAATCTTCAAAATGTAGTACTCGAAGGAGAAGTACTTGCAGTAAACGATCAACGAAGAAATCTCAGTAATAAAACAATTGTTGATATTAGAATAACGAATGTTCCTTTGGAAGTTATCAAAGCAATTGAAACTAATGATGTCATGACCAGTTATCTTGGAGAAGAGATTGCACGCATTATTGATTTCGAGACCTCTCCGCTGCCTGGCGTCAACAAAAACGTCTTTATGACGGTTGCACTCCAAACACGAAAGATCGGAAATGATCTCTATTTTCTTGACGAACGATTGAAGCTTGGATCAACGCTTCATATTATCACGCAACAAATCGACCTCAGCGGAAAGGTTGTTACTATTCATCCACAATCCAAAAAACTAGTCGAAAAAGAAATTCTCTTAGGTGTGTACAATGTTGCTCCTTGGGTTGCAGAAAGCATCAATATAGGGGATAAAGAACTTAACAATGAGAAAAGAGTAACTGCAGAAATCATAAACAAAGATATACGACCTGCAAAGATGGTTGTCATTACAGACAGTGGAGAAGTGTATGAGAAACAAAATCCAATTAATCGAGATATTATTCTAACCGTAAAGATCTGGTCAGAGGATGTTGGCTCTGATCTTTTGTTTCACAACAATAAGGTAAAAATTGACGAGGAAATTCTTCTCGACCTTACAAGCATTGATCTCCAGGGCAAAATTATTGGATTCGCTGAATGAGTTTTTTAGCTAGAGGTGACTGGTGAGGAACTGCTTTGGTTGGTAGATGTTGTGGAATGCAAGTCTTGCATACATGCTTGCTAGAATAACAAGTCGGATAGTTGACGTCAGAAAAACATTAGAATGGTAATGTTTTTGATAAAAGAGAACCATTGCTTCATGGAAGCATCGAATGTACAAAAGCTTGTTCTTTTTACTGCTCTCACCTTTATAATGGATTATCTGGGCCTTAGGATTATAGTAGATGCCGTATCCTTTTTTTAAGAACCGATAACACCAATCCAAATCCTCTCCGTACATAAAAAAGCGCTCATCGAGCATACCTACCTCATCTACCACACTTTTCCGGACAAACATAAAAGAGCCAGAGATAGCCTCAACTGCTGAACCTTCGTCTGGATCAAGATAGCCAACATTATATCGTGAAAATATTTTGCTTTTCGGAAAAAGAGAACTTAATCCTACAACCTTATAAAACGCTATGCGTGGATTTGGGATTGATCTTCTGCACGCTGGCTGTAATGTTCCATCGATATTCAAGATTTTACAACCAGCCATTCCTATAGGGGAATTTTTATCCATAAAAGAAACCATTTCGGGTAAACAACCCGGTAAGACCCGTGTATCAGGATTAAGCAACAGAAGGTACTTACCTCTAGCCATGCGTATAGCTTGATTGTTTGCAGTGGCAAATCCAACATTATGGTGATTAGTAATAGTGATTACGTCAGGGAATTCACGGTTCAGCATGGAAAGTGAATCATCCTTCGAATTGTTATCAACCACAATAATTTCAATGTTCATGTTTTTAGTATCAGCAAGGATAGAGTAGATACAATCACGTAAAAGGTACTTTACATTATAATTCACAATAATAATTGAAAGGATCGGGATGCTAGTGCTACGAGAGTGCATGTTCATTCCTCCCTCGGAAAAAAAAGGTGCCAAGCGCAGCAAGATACCAAAAGGTATAGGCAATTTTTGATGAGATAAAGGCATCAGTAAAAAGAGCATTTACCATAACAGCAATGGTTGCAAGAAAAAAGCCGAAAAAAAGGCTCTTGAGCAGTGGATCTTGGTGATGGAACGAGGCCATAGCGTGCGTGGTAGCAAGCGAAATAAGGAAAAGAAGGAATAACAACAAACCAATGATACCACCCTCTCCCAAAACCCGGACATAATTACCATCAATGCCAAACCCTACTGAGGACAGTCCACTTCCAATAAAAACATTCTTTTGGAAAGCATGATAGGCCTTTGGCCAATTTACTTCAAAACGTTGCCGGAGTGTTTCAGATAAACGGATCTTTTGTTCATAAAAGAAACTTGCTTCTCCTTTTTGTTCTTCTCGCTGATAAAATACATAAAATATAGGAAGGATAACCAGTAATAAAACAAAACCTAGCACAAGAAGCTTATGTTGTCTGAAAATACCAAAAAGCAGAAGAACAATGGCCATACTCACATAAGGCATAAATGCCTGTGCAGCAATAAGAACGTAAAGACCAAGAAAAAAAACAACTATTATTAGCTTCTGAGGAATGCCTATGTCATATTTTTTTCGATCAAAAATAATATTCAAAAGGATTGCCAGCGAGATAACAAGATACAGGCCAAGATCGTAATTCCCATCAAACGTACTCGAAAGCTCGTGCTTGTAGTAATCAGACTGCGTATAATCATTGCGTTGCGTGTACTGAAACATCCAATCTAAAGCACCAAGTTGCTGTAATATGGCTAAAACGCTGACAAGCATTACTGCAATAACCAAGAGGCGGGCAAAGAAAAGCAGATCGTCTCTGTCACGTACCACACTTCGAACAATAAAGAAGATAAGGACATACTCAACCTGTCGAAGAAAAAAAAGTATGCCAAAGAGCCATGAAATTGTCTCTTGGTTTGCATTGTAAACCGTTGTCAGCAACATAAACCCTAGATAAAGCGAGACAAGTACCGCTATTTTCCCCTTTACTGTTTTTGCGAGATGCATCCGTAGAGGCTTATACGTAAAACACGTGAAAAGCCACCAAATAACAATAAGCACAAGAAGAAAATCTTCAAGACGAACAGGCGTTGGTGAATTCGTAACACGAATAAGCGGAATCTTAGGAAGTAAAGGAATGAATAAAACCACAAAAAGAGTCACTAGCTGAAAGAAGCGATTCGGAAAATAACTTGATGTTTTTTTATCTGACTTTTGACCTGACATTTTGACTGTTTCTGTTGTTTTTGTTGTGCTCTTTTTACTCATAGATGAAGAACCCCACGCATTGAAGAAAAGGTAAATTCCCTCAAGAGTTCACGCAATTTTTTTTTGGTGTGAGCCAAGCCTGTATACTGCCTAAATTCCCTCCACAAACTCATAGAAACGCGTGGCTGGCCATGATCAACCTCCCATGGATGTAAATAAAAAACAGCTGCATGACCTTTCTTATTCGTAGTATTGATAATTTGTTTGCTTACCCACAACGGCAGTATACGAAAGTATGCACCACCCAAGGGGATATTGATGAGGCCAATACGAGTAAAAGAAACAGGGAACTCTATTAATGTTTTTTTAATAAGGTACGGATAACGATAAGATTCACGAAAACTTGCATACGGTTTGTACATTGGAAGAACACTACAATCATATTTAATACCTTGTGCAATAAGCTCGTCAACTGCCCAGAGCGTCTCAGGAGTAAGCGAGTAGTTAGGTGCTCGATAGCCAATGACCGGTGTTCCTGTTATTTTCTGGAGCAGAAGAAGTGATCGCTTTATATCTTCTTTGAACTCTTTTGGTGTCAACTCAAAGAGAGACTGATGGTGATAACCATGGCTTGCAATTTCGTGGCCTCGCTGATGAATCTCTTTAATAAGCTGTGGTTTACGTTCGGCAACCCATCCAACAACAAAAAAGGTTGCTTTTGTGTTGTGTTGATCAAGAAGGTCAAGGATCTCATGAGTACTCTGTTCAACACGTAATGTATAGTTATCCCATTGATGAATAGGGATTCTCATTCGTAAGTTTTGAACCTGAAACCAATCTTCAAGATCAAAGGTGAGCGCATTTGTTATTTTCATAGGTAATCGTTCATTCTTTTTTCGTGCATTATCTCGTTTCTAGGGAAATCGTTCCCGAAATATCGGCCCTAGTTTATTTGCAACAGAAAGGGGCAGTTGTTTCCAGAACATTGCAAATACCTTCCGCTTGATATTTCGCTTGGTAACATCCATAACAGACCCTTTTATGACGTGATAATGATAATGAAGCTGGACAGGCTTCGCCCCAAAATGCTCCTTAAACTTAAAAGTCCCATCATTCCAAAGACTTCTGCCAAAATCAAAAGTTTTTATCCCTAGTTTACATGCGTATTGTATCGCTTCCCAGTACGCAAGATTATTTGGACAGAGATGAAAATATTCCCGCAATGAAGAAGCCCATTCGGATTTTACCGTGTCTTTGTAGAAAAAAAGCATTATCCCTCCAATGTATTGTTCTCCTTTAAAGACACCAACAATTTTTACATCCTCAGGAAAGGCCTTGACAATATTAGCAAAAAAAACAAAACGATCTACCGGAGTACCAAGATCTCGCATATTTATCGCAAAAACCTTATAAAATTGCTCAATAAGCACTGGAGCATTGACTATTTGAACACGCAAACCTTCATGCATAGCCTTTCTGGTTGAATTCCGTACTTTTTTGTTGAATTTTCGCCAAACAAGCTCGGGATCAGAATGCAACTCAAGGAGTAAGGTATAGTAAACAGCACGGGAAGTCCACGGCAAAAGAGGATTTGCCAGATGACGCAATTCAACATAGTTTACCGTATGCTGACGAGCAAGCGTAAGTGCCTGTTTGAGTAAATTGTTCTTTGCCTCTTCATCATCATAGAGCATTCCTGCTTGTGTTGAGAACGGAAGTGAAAGAAGCTTTGTTCCTGTTACCTTATCCTTTACTAAAAAAAGTGGTAGCACACCAGTAAGTGTACCATCCTTAATTGCCCTAAGATAAAATGGTGTGTATGAAAAAGTCTGCTGCAGAACTTCTTTCCATTTGAGCTGATGGAAAAAACAGGATTGAGGATGAGCTTTAATGTACAAATCCCATTCTTTCTCAGTAATGGCATCAGCTTTCATTTTTGTTTATTTTTGCATGGCAACTGCCTTGACAACCAATAAGGGAGCAATAAGCTTAACAGGAAATCCAACAGGAACTGCCTTTGCCATTTTCCAGTTATGGGCATGAAAGAAGTTTTGAATAGTGCTATAAGAATAACATTTATGCGGAAAAGCTTCCTGATCGTAGACATGGTACTTATACCAGAGCACAGGGTTCATACTGTTTTTAAACTCAACAATGATTGCACCGGATGGCTTACAGACACGTACCATCTCTTGAATACTTACCTTCACATCATGAGCAGAAGGTAGATTATGGAGAACATCAACACAAACAATGACGTCAAAGGTATGGTCTGCAAAAGGAAGTTTTTGTAAGATACCTTCATGGAGTTCATAGCGATCTTTAAAGCCCTGTTCCTTAAGCCGTTCATCTGCTTCTTGGAGCATGGATTTTGAGAAATCGAGTCCGATAACTCGGGCAGAGGGATGACACAAAAGCTTCAGCATGAGAAGACCATTGCCGCAACCAACATCTAAAATATGGGATTGAGACTTAGTTTTCGTCACGAGTTCGTCAAAGATAAGTTCATGAGCTACTTTCCTTCTGAGATTTTGCAATCGCATATTTCCTTTATCTTTTCCCTCTACCCCATAGACCTTTGCCATAGCATCAAAAACATTAATGATGTTATGCATCTCTCTATCTTCGTTTTTATGCATAACTTTATCTACCTGTTTGTTCATATCTGCGTGATCTTTTTTATCTGCTGCTGCTCTCTTATTCTCAGTTGCAATGCTTGTTGGCTTGTTGCTCATCATCTGTACCTCTTCCATTAATCTTTTCAAACACGTTTTTCTTTTCTCAGGACATTTCCTGCAAGTGCAACAAACATCAGAAAATGAATTACTGCTGAACGAGTTGCATAACCAAGCATGTTAGTCCTATAGAACTTATTATGATATAACTGCATAGAACGGTAAAATTCTTTAATCATCGGATAACTCATCTTTTTACTACTTTCACCACCATAATGGATAACTGACGTATGGGGATAATAGACTACCTTATAGCCTTTTCTTTTTAAGCGATAGCAGAGGTCAACATCCTCGCCATACATAAAATAACGTTCATCAAGAAGGCCAACATTGTTTAATACATCTGCTCGCGTTAAAAAAAAAGCACCGGCAATTTTATCAACTGATTGAGGAGAGTGATGATTCAAGTCAAGAAGGTAGTACGAAACCAAAGACTTATTCCGTGGAAAAAAACGCTGAAGTCCTGTAGCTTTTAAAAAGGCAACCGTAAATGCACGTTTTGGCGTTAATTCTCCACGACAAGTTAAGTCAAGTTGTCCGTTTGGTTTCATAAGTTTAACGGTTAATGCTCCTATCTCCTGATGCTGTTGCATAAAAGCAACTGCTTTATCAATAGCATGATCACGGATTTCAGTATCCGGGTTAAGTAAGAGAATGTATGAACCTTTAGCAATGTTAATTCCCTGATTATTTGCTCTAGCAAATCCACTATTAATGGTGTTTTGAATAATCCTTACCTGAGGAAAGCGCTCTTGAATAGCTGCAACAGAACCATCATATGATGCATTATCAACAACAATAATTTCATGAGGAAAAGAAGTTTCTTTCTTAATAGATTCAAGGCATTGGAGAACTAAATCCTTTACCTTAAAATTTACGATTATAATAGATAACTGAATTTGCTTTTTTAGATTCATAGTAGTAATAACCCCTCCAGTAAAGGACGACAATAAATCCGAAGTAAAAGGGTAAAGTTCTTAAATGTTTTGTCTATCTACCTACAGAAGGAGGACATTCTTTACGAAAATACGAGATATAAAAAAGACTAATCACTGGTACGTCCCAAGGAGCATCAAGCATAATGAAACTACCACAGGATTCTCTTCGGCAAAAAAAACATTTTTCAGATAAGAAGTATGTCGATCAGTATATAGGGTCTCGAACACAAGTCCAGTTTACAAAAACCTATCTTATGCTTCGCTATAGGGATTTCCGAAAAAAAGTTCTTACAGAGATAAACCGCCCGCAAGAAAAAATGGGTTTAGACTTGATGTGTGGTCATGGGGCACTTACAGAGCTTTTTTCACAAAAAACCAGAAAAATGTATGGTGTTGATATTTCTTCACAAATGCTTGATCATTTTCCAAAGAAACATTGGACACCAAAGCAGGGGGATGCGTATGCTATCCCTTTCTCAAAAGAAACATTCGATTTTGTGGTGATCTACGGATCCCTGCATCATTGTAAAGACATTGTTAACGTATTTTTTGAGGTTAATCGAGTACTTAAGCCAAAAGGTCTTTTTATCTTTGATGAGCCGTGTGATGATTTTTTTATCATTCGATTCATGAGAACGTTTATTTATACAGTTTCATCAAAATTTGACGAGAAAACAGAACGGGGTTTTCAAACAAAAGAGCTTATCCAAGCGCTAAAAAAGACCGGATTTTCTATTAAGAGCATTGAAAAAGACGCCTTTTATTCACAGTTGTTCCACAGCGATGTTATCCCTTGCATCAAACATGCAGACAAAATTCCTGGGATTAACACCGTTGTTCATGCAATGTACAGATTTGAGAAAATTCTTGGAAAAGTTCCATTGATGAGCTATTTCTCCTCAAACATACGGATTATTGCGAAAAGTAAAAAGACAACGAAACCATTTTAAATGGAAAGGTGATTCTTTCGGTGGGGGTTTTTGTGATAAGTGTTGTCATTCCGGCATATAACGAAGAAAATACAATTCACCGCGTCTTAGAAGAAACACTCAGCATACTGAAAAGTCTTAAGATTGCTTTTGAAATCCTCGTGATAAATGATGGTTCCTCAGATAAAACCGTAGAAGTCGTTGCAAGTTTTCCAAAGGTAAAACTTATTTCTCATCAGTTTAACCGAGGATATGGTGCTGCTTTAAAAACAGGTATTCGCCAAGCAAAAGGTGAATATCTTCTGATCATGGATGCAGACGGACAACACTACGCGGAAGATATCCCTCGACTACTGAGAGAAAAAGAACAGTATGACATGATAGTTGGTAAAAGAACAAAAACTACTTCTTTAGTAAGAAAACCAACAAAGATGGCTATTGAGATGTTCGCGAATTATATCGCTGAAACAAAGATTCCTGACCTCAATTCTGGATTTAGGCTCATTCGAAAGAGTGTTGCAGAACGTTTCCTAGGAATATTACCAAACAGCTTCTCCTTTACAACAACAATAACATTAGCCTGTTTCAAAGAGGGATATCAAGTAAAGTACATTCCTATTCACATTAAAGAAAGAAAAAGAGGAAAAAGTACGATCCACCCTCTCAAAGACACAGTAAGATTTTTTGTTCTTATACTCCGTATGACCATGCTGTTCAGCCCTTTGAAAGTGTTGCTTCCGGTAAGTATATTGACTTTTGTCGTGGCCCTTAGCTGGCTAATTCATGATATTATGCTAAGCAATCTTTCAGATCCTACAGTTCTTCTCTTTATTGTATCATTTCTTGTCTTTTTCTTCGGCCTCATTGCTGATCAGCTTTCTCTTCTGGGGAGGCAGTAAACAATGCCTTTCATCATTGAAAGCCTGAATGCAAACAATGTACATGATTGGCAAGAGTTTGTTGCTGAGCAAAAGCATGCGACCGTATTCCATAGCCTTGAGTGGAAGGAAATAATAGAAAAAACATTTGCGCATATTCCAGAATATCTAATGGCAAGAGAAAAAGAAACAAGAAAAGTCGTCGCTCTATTTCCTGCGTTTTTGGTTAAATCGTTTATCTTCAAGAATAGAATAATTTCACTCCCTTTTTCTGATTATGGAGGTATATGTTTTGCTTCACAGCTTAACCAAGAGGAAAAAGAAAAAATCATGCCACAGATACTCTCATTACTCGATTCCACTGCAAAAAAAAATAATTGTTCCGCTATAGAAATAAGAGGGCAACAAATGAATGATCCTCTTTCTAAAGGAGTGCTTCAACACAATAACTTCATACATACTGCTCCCTATGTTACGTTTATTATCCCGCTTCAGGAAAAAAAAGAAATTAGTTTAAGATCTCCGTCAGTACAACGCATAGTGAAAAAAAATGTTAGTCGACTCTTACTGAAGGAGGTAGAAGAGAAAGAGATGAAAACATTTTACAATCTTTATTTACAGACCATGAGACGCTTTTGCTCCCCACCCTATCCCAAAAAATTTTTTGCTTTGCAAAAAAAAATTCTTGGAGAACATTACCATATACTCGGGGCATATTATAATGAACGATTGATTAGTGCATTGGTTTTTGTCTGCTGGAAAAAAACAGTTTATTATCTCTATGGGGTTTCAGATCCAAAATACAATTCATTAAGTCCACACTATAGCATCCATGATGCAATGATTACGTATGCAAAAAACAAAGGAATGGAAACATTTGATTTGTGCAGGACCCGAAAGAACAGTGGTGTTTATATCTATAAGAAAAAATGGGGGGGTGAGGAGAAAGAAGTTGATTATCTCTTTAAGATATACAAAAAAGTAGATCTCAACCTTGACCCGGAAAACAGGAAGTTTTATGTGGCACAAAAGATTATATCAATATTCCCTCTCGAAGCCCTTCGCATTATTGGACCACCATTAAGAAAACACATTGGAAAATAAAATGAATGAAATAAAACAAAGACACAAGATTATTAGTGCATACGATAACATTGCTCAGAAAAAAAAAGGGTTACACTCTTTGCCAGGGTCTATTTCTTACTATTTTCAACAGAAAATGAAAACAAGAATAAATAGCATGGTCAGCAAGGAAAGCAGTACCATTGCGGACATTGGTTGTGGGCGTGGAGATCTCAGCATAATGATGGCACAAACACATCCTCACACCAGAGTATACGGTCTTGATGCATCCATATGGATGATACAACGTGCACAAGAGCTAAAAAAAATAACAAAAACAGAGAATGTCTCTTTCTCTGTGCATGACATTCATTTTCCTTTGCAGAACAAGTATGATACTACAGTAATGTTAGGGGTTCTCCTCTACATTAGCCCATCAGCACTCAAGAAAGTTATTACTAATATTTGTATTGGAACAAAAAAAGAAATAATCATAGAAATAAAGAACAAACATTGCCCGTACTATCCAATTAAAGTTTTTAAACACCGACTCCTCATTCCAGACGTGAAGATGTATGGGCATACTATTACAGAAATGAAGCGGTTGTTCTCTCAACAAGGACTTTTCCTGATGAAAATAAACCCTCTCTTCGGCATTTCTTTACTATCACCAACGATAATTCTAAAATTCGCGAGACAAAAACTATTACAGAAAAAAGCTTATTGATTCATCTGAAAAATCATCTTGCCATCTTTGCTGTAGACCTCCCTGAAATGGAGAGGCGATACAACGAATTTTTGTGGATCATCTTTTTCTGTATTCACATAAATGTAGGTAATGTTATAGGTTTGAAGAGACATAAGTGTATCGTTAATACTTGTGGAAGAATTGAAAATGATATTCATCGCTTGCACACGCTCCGTAAGGTTAAGTGACGGAAGATGTCCACCATAAATAGTAAGTACAAAGACAGGTACTCGAGAACTAATCGCAAGATTCGCAATGACATCACTCGAAGTAAGCGTACTTCCTGGTGTAAGGGTTTCTTGCATAAATAATTCAGTAGGTTTTAAGGAGAATGGTTGCTTTGTTTTCCATGCCTGAATGCTTCCCTTTGTAAGATTTGCAGAGGCTGGAACGAGAAGGAGTAGAGCACCAAAGAGAATTAAAGGAACGATCAGAAATACAATCGTTTTTTTTCGTTGACTGAAAAAAGAATGGGTAGTAATAAAGGAAAGGAAGATGAATAATCCATATGCCAAGAGGTAAACAAGTGGCATAAGATAGTCCATTTTAACAAGCAGGCGAATGGAAAGGATAGTAGAGAGAAACGTTATTAATGGGGGAGTAAATAGAACAATAAGGGGAAAGAAAAAGAGAGATACAAGAAACACTGACCAGATTTTTTCTCGTTTGAAGAAAAAAAGAGGAACGCAAACAAACAGCGAGAGAATAACGGGCATTTTTAGATAAGAAATTGGGTTGATAAGAAAGAGAGTTTTAGATAGAAATAGCTGAGTAGGATACGTTGGAGGAATTCCTCCAGCGCCATAGTTAAAAAATTTGACAAGAATAGTGGGTGTGCTCAAGAGAAAAGATAGGAAAAATAATAGAACAATTCGGTGAAAATGGGATTGAGAAGAAAAAACATCATGAAAACTCTTTGAAAAGAGTATCACTCCTAGAGCAAAAAATACGAGCGCAAGAAAAAAAAGAAAGAGTACCATCGAGTGAAACCATGAAAAAAGAGAAACTGTAATTGCAATTATAAACCGCAGAGAAGTAGTCGGCCGGGAGAGATATTCAAAAGTGAGGTAGAATAGGAATGGCATAATAAAAAAAAGCATGATATATCGCTGAAAGCCCGAATAATAAATGTAGTCAAGGAATGGCTGAATTACAAGAAAGAGAAACCCAAGGATAGCGGAAAGATATCCCATTGTCTGGTTATTCTCAAACAATCGCATACCAAATGCAAAAAAGGCAACAAGAAAAAAAGGAAGTACAAGGAAAGAAAGATGAGTATTAAAGAATACTGGATCAACGCCAGATAGTTTAACCATAAGGGAAGTCATAACATACCAAGTGTTAAGACCGTAGGCGGGGTCTATTTCAGGAATATTAAGAATGGGGATAAAAGGAGAAATAGCATCAAGGATAACCATCTCTCGGTTCACAGCCATATTATACCAAATATCACCTGTATCAGGAGCAGGATGCGTGTAGCCAACAAATGAAATGAAGAGCATTAAAAAAAGGATAATAAGCACAGGAAAAATAGAAGAAGAAGTTTCAGAGAAAGTGGGAAGAGAAAATCGAAGCGAAGATATATAAGGGAGCAAAACAATCAAAAGAGTGAGAATAAAAGTAAGAGCGATAACAAGAAAAAAAATAAAGGTAAGAGAAGTCTGAAATACATAGCCTATCAGTGAGAATACACTCAAAAACAAAAGGCCTGAGGCAAAAGAAAAAAACAGATGGAGAAGTGCTGTTCTTCTCATGGTGTGAAAAAGAAGTAAAGACAGAAGGTGTCCTGGAAAGAGAATAAACACGTAAAAGGAGAGGAACATTTTTGCTGGAAGTGGAAATGCAAGAAAAGCAGAAAAAAGAGAGAAAAAATAAAAGAAAAGTGGAATAACAAGAGTAAAGATGATGTTACGAAGAGAAAGTCCTTGATTTGTTTTGAAATTCATTCGAGATCACCATGGGAAATGTGTTTTTTAGCAAAAAAGGAAAAAAAGAAGAGGAGACTATAAGGAACAATGACAACAAAAATCGTACTTGCTAAAATAAGGGTTGAGTATGCAAGCGCAAGCTCCCAAGAGATTCCATACATACCAAAAAGAAGAATAACAAGAGAATCTCTGGTTCCAATACCGAGAATGCTAATGGGTAATAAATCAACAATCGTATAAGCAGCAGTGACAACGAGAATAATAAGAACAGGAAGGTTTATTTCTAGTGACCGTGCCAAAAAGACTGTAGCAAGAAAAGAAAGACTCCAACAAAACAGAGAAAAAAGCATCAACGAAAAGATGTTTCTCAATGAAAGATGTGCTTTTTTCTCTAGAGAAGCATTGAAGCTAGGTGACTGAACAGATGAAGATGTAGATAATTTTTTATGATATATTTTTTGAGCGAGCTTAAAAAGGAATAGTGGGATATTTTGAAACAAAAGAAGAATCCCAAACAGAACAACCATCAGCAGAACTATAGCAATGAAAAGTGCTTGCTCAGGTATGACATCATACACAAAAAAAAGTCCAGGAAGACCAATGCTTAACAGAATCAAGAAATCAGATAGTCGATCAAGAAAAATGCTCATGAACACAGGAAATAAGGCGTATTTTCTGAGTGGGATCATCTTGGTGAATTCTCCAAGTTTTGCTGGTGAGATCATACCAAGCGAAGCTCCCATAATGTAATAAGTAAAGGTCTTTCGAAAAGGCAGTGAAATACCATAGATAGAAAGAACCCAATGCCATTTTAAGGCACGGAAAACAACCAGAACCAAGGAAACCAACAGTCCTAGCGCAATAAGATGAAGTTTTGCTTGGGCAAAAATAGCGAGAACCTCTTGGAGATCAACTTGTGTTATAATAAAAAATAAAAGAATAAAGCCGATCAAATAGAATATCCATCGGTATGTTGTTCGTATTGTTGATGTCATGATCATTAAAAACAGATTATAGAAAGCGGGTAAACGTGCATAGTATATTAAATTATTCTGTTGGGGATATTGTTAAACAACTTATATCTTCAAAAGTCGAAAAAAGACCGCAATACTCTCATTGAGGCTTGCAATGATGTTGTTCTGCATCAACCATTTATCTGAATATTTCCGTCGCTGTTGTACGGTCTTTCGTTGTTGCAATACTCTTGGTAGTTTCATAAGAAATGCGATGTTTCCTTTATGCAAAGCAAGCCATCGAGAAAATCGGAGGTAGCGTAAAAAATAAGCACTTTTCACGAGGTCATACAGTAATGAAAGAAGGCTTCCTTTAAAAACAGTAAACGGTTCTGCATTCTTCCAAAGATTACTTAAACGATTGATTTGGCCGAGGTAAACACTTCTGCTGGATTTATTAAAACCCCCAAAATATCCTCCATACTTATGATACACAACAGACATGGGCACATAAACCACCTTATACCCATAGAGCCATGCACGCCAGGCAAGATCAACATCCTCAAAATAGATAACGTACGAGGGATCAAATCCTCCAATATCAAGAAAAAGATATCTTTTCACAAGCATTGCTCCGCCACAGGCAAGACCTGAGTTATTTTACCACCAGCATAATTGAGATGAGCCGGTTTATCATAAAAATACATTTTACTCCCACACACAGCAATAGTACTATCTTCAAGCATGGGCTTTATTGCCTCTTTCAAAAAATTCTTGTCAACCTTTGTATCATTGTTCAGAAAATAAAGGTATTCACTAGTGATAGAATTAACTGCACGGTTATATCCCTCAGCAAAGGCATAGTTCTTGTCAAACGCAAGGATTTTTACCCAAGGAAATGTTTTCTGAGCATAAGTAACAGAGTCATCAGTTGAGGCATTATCCATTAAAAAAACCTCATAGTCTGGATAATCAACTGATTCTAATGATTCAAAACAGTCTTTAAGAAAACCAATACCATTATAATTAATAACAATTACTGAGATTTTAGGAAATTTAGGAAAATTTGAAGCGTGCATGCTATGAAAAGTGGATAAGAAGTATATAAATTACATCGATAAGTGGCTGGTAGATGATCAATAAAACAATAAAGCAATAAAACGATCACGCTGAAATGAAGTAAAGTCAGAACATTCTATCTTTCCATGTTTTCGGTGTACGTTCATTAACAATTTCAAGATCAAGATGGTACTTAAAAGGCTTGGGGCCTCGTCCTTTAATATACATAATCATCTCTTGAAGTCCTTGCCTAAGGGCATATTTTGTTTGATAACCAAGGAGCTTTCTTGCTTTATTTGCAGAACAGGTTGCAAGTTTTACTTCCTGTGGCCGATCAGGCATGTACATGGGATGTAATTTAAAATTAAGAAGTTCAGCAATAATCTTTGCAAGCTCATTAATAGTGATAACTTCTTCATCTGGACCAATATTTATAATTTCTCCAGAAATATTCTTCTCAAAAGCTAATTTTTCTAAACATTGAATGCAATCCTGAACAAATGAAAAGCAGCGTTTTTGTTCGCCATCTCCATAGATAATAGGCTGTCTTCCCTGGAGCATCATATTAATCATAATCGAAGCAACATTTCGATAAGGATCATCATATTTTTGCCGTGGCCCTATGATATTGTGAGGAACTGCAATAACATATTCCATGTTGTGGGTTTGGGCAACGTTTCTAACCAATAATTCTGAAGCATATTTTCCAATACCATAAGGATCTTGAGGTTTTGGTTCCATATCCTCAGTAAAAGGAACCTTATTCTCCCCATATCGTGCCATACTTGAGCAAAGAACAAAACGTTTAACATTCGTTGCAACTGCTGCAGAAACAACAGAGGCTGTACACTGATACACATTTTTAGTTACTAGATACGGAGAGAAAACGCTTAACCCTTCATAGGCTGTTGCTGCACAATGGTAAACTATATCAACATCCTTCATAATCTTTTTCATCGAATTGAGATAATTGCAATCATATTGATAGAATTCAACCTGACTTGGCACATTATCCAGATAGCCACCAATTAAGCTATCACAACCAATAACATGATGACCTTTTGCAATCATGGTATCAGCGAGATGACTTCCGAGAAATCCTGCGACGCCAGTAATAAAAATTCGTTGTTTCATGCGATCATCCTAGAACAGTTGACATACTAACCCTAAGCAGGGTAAAAAACAACCTATATAAATGTTTTTATTAAGCGGATTAATGTGGGATGAAGTATTTTTTCGAACATTTTTTATATCCAGAAGCTAAACCACTCAGTCTAAAGCCTAATATAAAGATGCACTCGGTTATGATCTCCTCCTAACAAATCAAATGACAAAACTCTCTGTTTATGTTGATCTTATAAGAGTACGACAGTGGTACAAGAATTTAGTTGTTTTCTTAGCACTGTTCTTTATAGGACAATTATTCGATCTTCATTCGCTTTTCTTAACGCTCCTCGCCTTCTTATCTCTTTCGTTTATCTCTTCATCAAACTATATCATTAATGATCTTGTTGACGTAGAAAAAGATCGTCTCCATCCTGAGAAAAAATTAAGGTCACTTCCTAGTGGGAGAATGAAGGTAAGTACTGCAATAGTAATAGCAGTTGCACTCCTTGGTTTTGGGTTTTACTTAGGTTTCTTGCTCGGTTCTCTGTTTTTTGTAGGCCTAGTTCTGTTTTTTCTGTTTTCTCAAATATATACCTTTTTCCTAAAGCATATTCTTTGTGCTGACATCTTGACTATTGCTACGCTTTTTGTGACCCGTGCTCTTTTGGGAGCTTTTGCTATTAACGTTACGGTATCTCCTTGGCTAATCCTTTGTCCATTTTTCTTGTCCTTATTTATGTCGATAGGAAAACGTCATGGTGAGGTACTCTTTCTCAAAGAGAAGGCAGTGGAAACAAGAAAAGTGTTAGATAGCTACAGCCTTGGATTAACCAACGCGCTTATGAACATTTCAACTGCTTTATTAGTCATCTCCTATGCTTTATACTCTTTTTTAAGCAACTATACAAAACTAATTTACACCCTTCCTCTTGCACTTTTTGTTATTTTTCGCTACTTCTACCTTATTCATAGCGGATCGATTATCGCCAGACATCCAGAAAAAGTAATTACTGACAAAGAGATGGTTATTGGAATTGCCTTATGGACTCTCTTAACTCTCGTTATCATGTATTCAGGACTTTTTAACTGAGGGGGATAAAACGAGAAGATTCAAAAAAAATGCTTTATTACTCCTAAAATCCCCTGCTTCCAAGGAACCCTATGAGTAACTCCTGTTCTGTTCTGGTACTCACTATAGTTCTTCAAGTACCACTCATAATTTCGAATCAATGCTTGCTTATTGGAATACTTTGGTACAAAACCAAGAACTTTTTCTGCTTTCTCAATAGAAACAAATGAATCTTCTGGAGCAGTCTCATAAACCCATTTGTACAATGGAGAAAGATGCAAGAACTCTAAGAACCTCAATGTCCAAATAAGGGGCTTCGCAGGTACTGGAACAATCTTTTTGCCATATCCCGCATATTTAAGAACAGCGCCAAAATCTTCCTTCATAGTAGTGTATTCTTTTGCGCCAATGTTAAAAGTATCATTTACTATTTGTCTTGGCTTGATTGCACAAAGGTATATTGCTTCGCACAGATCTTCTACATCAAGCAATTGGTAACGATTTTTTCCAGAACCAACAATCGGAACACTTTTTCCGCTTTTTATCCAGTCATAATAAATCGCAAAAACTCCCAGTCGTTCTGGTCCAATAAATGATTTGGGTCGTAAAATAGGCACACACATTCCCTGTTCTCTATATCCAAGACATATTTTTTCGGCAAGTATCTTTGCTTTGCCGTAATTCCCAACTCCATCTAATGTATCATCTTCATACAACGGATGATGGTCAGGGATGCCATAGACTGCAGTACTTGAGATGTGAATAACCCGCTTAACATTATTTTCTTTCGCAGCATCAAGAACATTTTTAGTACCTTTAACATCGGTAGAGAAGATTTCTTTTTTTGTATATAAAGGGAGGGCAGCTGCAGTGTGTATCACTACATCAACCCCTTTCATTGCCTTTTTAAGCATGCTAAGGTTTCGAATATCTCCATTGACAACCTCGACTTTCCGTATCATATCAGGGTAATCAAAGGGTTGGATATCAACAGAAATAACCATATGACCTTTCTGAATCAAAAAGCGAACAAGATTAATCCCCAAGAAGCCGGCACCGCCAGTTACCAAAAAAGTCTTTGATTTCATGTCGTAGTAAGAAATGATGATAAATTTATAAAGTTGTCGATATATACTTACTTGTATGGTTGTAATGAGAAACCAGTTCAAAGAGCTAATTCAATCACTCTTTAGAGACATTACCACCCTTGGCGGCTCTTTTTTCTATGGGATTATGATGCTTTTTGTTTTAGGAATTGGTGAGTTAGAACTTTTTTACCAACTCCTGTTAGGATTTATTGCAACTACAGGTTTCGTGGTTCTTATCCGAACCTTTTATTTTAAGGACAGACCAAACAAACAACACTATTCAGGCTTTTTGGAGAGAATTGACGCGTCATCCTTTCCAAGTCTTCATGCAACGAGGGTTGTTTTCTATTCCTTAGTGTTTATTAATTTCTTCAGTAACAGTTTTATTACTGCTTGGTTCTTCATCCTCATGATTTTAGTAGTGTATTCAAGAATCTACCTTAAGAAGCATGATTGGATTGACATTATTGGTGGAATTCTACTCGGCCTTATGGTCTTTTGGATCTCAACAATACTTTTCTAAAAAATAAATCTCACACATAGAATAGTTTAAATAGTTGCAAAGAACTCTAAAACAGTAACCGTGAAAAAAGGATGTGGGTTGAGGGGAATCATCATTGACAAGAAGACTAAAACCATTTAATCATTTTTTTACTAAAAAGCACTTAGATTTCTTTAATAAGACTTCGCTCATTTTTGTCTTGATTCTTGCCTTTGGAATCTATTTACGGATCCAGTACCTTGATTTACCTCTTGTGGGAGATTATGCGTGGAGAGAAGGAGATGTTGCAGCAATTGCAAAGAACTTTTATCTTAATGGCTACAACATTTTCTATCCCCAAGTTGATTGGCGAGCAGACACACCCGGATATGTTCAGAGTGAATTCCCACTTTATTCCTATGTTATTGCGCTCTTTTATCCCATATTTGGTGTTCACATCATCATAGGGAGGATTACATCTCTACTATTATCTATTAGTTCATTGATTATCATGTACCATCTTGTTAAGCATTACGAAAACAAAAAAACAGCATTGTTTGCTATGTTCTTTCTTGCAATTGCTCCAGTCTTTGTTCATATGAGCAGAAATTTACAGCCAGAATCCATGGTAACTTTTTTTTCTTTAGCTTCTCTTTATTTTTTTTCCAAATGGTTAGATAAAGAAAATTCATGGCTGTATTTTGTGCTTGCAACAACCACAACTGCTTTTGCGTTTTTAGTTAAAATGCCTGTAGTATTATATTTACCATTTTCTCTACTTTTTTTAGGTGTTGTTAAATATAGGCTTCGAATATTCACTCGGTGGAAATTATGGCTTTTTCTTATACTTGTCCTAACTCCTTTTTATTACTGGTATTACATACACACTGTTTCTCTTTATGAAAAGACGGGTCTGTCTTTTGAATTATTTGATTTTAAAATGCAACAAACCCCTGACGAGGATCCTATGTGGGGCCCTATGGTATATCCCTTGTACAAAGAGATTGGATGGTACAAGACAGTGTTTATACGGAGAGTCTTTTTTGCACTTGGATTACTTGGGGGAATTTTAGCATTACTCGGAATATTTGTGAAACCAAAGAATCATTCAGGATACTTCACTCATTTCCTTTTTTTAGGCATTTCTGTCTTCTTAATTTTTGCAGCAAAACGAACCTTTATCCACCATTACTATATCCTACCAGTGGTGATACCGATGTCCATCTTTGCTGCAAGGAGCCTTAGTAGGATAACCGAGCTTCAGTTTCTTCGTGGAAGTAAAGAACGAAATTTCATCAGGTATGGAGTGGTAACTGGGATCCTACTGTATTCTTCAATCATGATCTTATTGCATAGCCCAATACCCCATAGATATGATCCCATTACCTTCGAGATGTTCTCAAAAATAGATCAGATTATTCCTGACAATGAGCTTGTTGTTACCGATATGATCAATCCTTCGTACATGTATTACGCCAACATACAAGGGTGGCGCATTCCACCTGAAGGTATGACCTTTGAGTTTATTGAATATGCTAAAGAAAGAGGAGCAAAATACGTTGTTCGTTTAGAAAGTTCTTTTTTATTTGAGAATAATTCTCTTTCAAAAGGGCTTTTAAATGCATCCTATGACATAGTACTTTATAAGGTTCCAGATCATTTTGTAATCATAAATTTGTCGAATCGAAGGGGATACACTCAACCGATTAAAGTCAGTTCAAATAAAAACGAAAGTATCTCCGAAGTATATAAGATAGAATCCCTTATTGATGGGAAAGTGGCAGATAATAGATATATAATTGCTGAGGTAACTGATAACCCTGAGAGATGTAATACAAAGAACATTTGCTCTGTTAATTTTACATTTACCAAAGAAATAGTTATCAACAGGATAGATGTAGTTCAAAACTACCAAAAAACAGCCTTTGCTGAAGATGTTCTCAAATCACCTAATTCATGGGCAGATTACAGCATTTCTTACTATGCATCAAATGGTGAACTTGTTGAAATTATTCCATACCAAAAGATTCCCTTATCAACAAAGTTAATAAAAACAACTCATAACCTTTCGACACCAATTCAAGCAAATATGATCCAAGTTAGGCTATTCAATCCTAACTTGCCAGGAGTATACTACGTCGCTTTAGGCGAAGTCTTGTTTTATACGTCAGACGGTGAAGTAATCTAACGAACAGAGATTTATTTAACTTAGTTCATGGGCTTCATTATGCAGCCACATGAGAATACCTACGAAAAGCCAGAAATACATGGCTATTTTTGAGGATTCAAGAATATCGATGAATGTGGCATCAACCAAAATGCCAATAATTCCTAAGAAGATTCCGAGCGCAGTTGTTTGTAGGAGTGGATTTATTTTTTTGTTGGTAAAGATATGCATGCCAACCCGAATAAAAGCAAAAATTATCCAAAAAAAAGCAAGAATCCCTAGAATGCCAGTTTCAGCGAGTATCCTAAAGTAATTCCCGTCAACAGCCGTGCCTACTGAAGATAAACCTGAACCAAAAACTGGATTTTTTCGAAAAGCTTCTAATGCCCGTGGCCATTGAACCGTAAATCGAAGTCCTAAGCTCGCATCTAAAATCTCTGAACCGCCTCCTTTTAATGTTGCAATAGCATCAAGAATCTTTTTTTGTTGCTGTTTATCCAAGAGAAAAGGAAAAACAAAAAGCAGTGGAATAAGATAATAAAATAAACGACTTTCACGAATAATAACAAAAAGCATAATAACAACAATCATGGCAACAAGTGGTGTTCTTGCCTCTGCTGCAATAAAAATAAAAAGATCAGAAAGGAGAATAATAAACAAAAGCCATCTTGGTAGATACCGATCGTGATGTTCGGCAAACAATAGGCAGAGAATAAGGGGAATGATCAATAAAAAATACGCAGCAAGATCATAATTCCCTGCAAAGGTACTCACGAGTTCATATTTATAGAATTCTGGACCATATTCAGTACCTGCTTGGGTGTACTGGTAAAGAGGACCAGTTATATCCAGCAATTGCAGAATCCCAAAGATTGCGACTACCCAAGAAACAAGAATAATCGTTCTCATAACCAGCGGGAAGGAAGATCGTTTAAGTGTGCTTATAGCGATAAAAAAGGCAAAAAGATATTCTATTTTTCGAGCAAAGTAAAAAAAGGCTACTAATGGTTGGAGCTCATTATTCAAAACACCAATTAGCGTGGAGATCAATGAAATACTCAGAAAAACAAAGATAGGGATATGAAGGGGTGTAACAGGGATTTCCTGTTTGTTTACGATAAGATAGACTAGCCAGGCACTAACTAGAACAAGCAAAAGTATGTCATCAAGACGAATACCAACAGGAGAGCCAGGAACACCGAAAAGAGGTATTTTAGGAAGCAAGGGAATAAAAATAACAAGAGACAGAAGTAAAGGCGTAGGTCCTTTAGTAAGAATTCTAAGAAGAGCTATGAAGAGAACCATGCCTATACAACCAAGCAACAGATAACGAAAAGGAACCAGTGCACTAAGTATTCCAAAAATAATGCCCAAGACTGCAATGGTAAGGGTTATAATCCACGATTTTAGAACAAAAGGTTTCTTCCCTAATAATTTCATAGTGTCCTATCACCTAAACGTGTATCCATGTTCCTGTGGCGTGATCGTATTGCTGTATAACCCGAGCAGGAATGCCAACTGCTACTGAATACGCAGGAATATCCTTTGTAACAACGCTGTTAGATCCAATAACACAATGCTTGCCAATATGCACATCCTTAAGAATAACACAACCTACACCTAACCAACAACCATCGCCGATTTCAGTAACACCATCTCTACTCAAGGGTTGATGAAGAATGGGTTGATGAATCTCTTTATAGGCATGGTCGTGATCACCTATAAACACACGCTCAGCAAACATAACATTACTGCCAATACGTACCTTGTTGACACAGGTAATATGAGCAAATCTTCCGATGGTCGTATGATGCCCTATTTCTAATAAAGGGTTATATTTTTCTCCTTTCCACGAAGCAACAGCCATGACATTACAGTACGCATCAATATAGACATGATCTCCTATGATAATATGGTGAGGATCATTTGTTTGAAATCCGGGACCAATTTTTACTCTAGTTCCCATTTTTTTTACAAGGAGTGAGAAGTAAAATGCTCGCAGCCGAAATGATATATGACGAAACGCTCGGTAGATAAAATAGAGTAGATCATTCATAGTTCTGTCCTCCACAGAAAATAACTACAAAAGGGATGTATCCATAGTATGGGTACGGTGTTGAACCATTTTTTGCATAAGATCCATAACACGATCAGTTGCTTTTCCATCAGCAAAGGCATATTCTTTTAAAAATGTTTTTCTCTTTGTTGCCAAGGTATGTTTACGATCAGGAGATGTTATCAACTGGTTGATGAGGGAAGCAATATCCTTTTTTTGATGAGCAACAAGAACAATCCCTCGTTCTTCAAAATCCTCGGTTTTGTCACCACTGAGGTCACTCACGATGACGTCTTTGTTAAGAAGAACGGCCTCAAGAACTACGCTCGAATACATAGAAAGAATGAGATCAGAAGCCTTGAGAAGAGAAAAGGTATCAAAATGGCGAATTATAGGAATGTTGGGAAATTCACCAGCATCTTTAGAAAGAGCAAAACGCTTGGCAAAAATATGGAGGATAATTTTATGAAGTGAAACATCCTCTTCAGGATGGGCCTTAATAAGAATTTGCATACCCGGAAGATGAATTGCTGCATCAAGTGCTGCTAGTAAGAATTCAGTATTCAATGCTTTTGGAAAGGGACTTGTGAGTATAAGTAACAACGGTTTTTTGAGATCAATGTGAAAAATACGGCATACCTCATCGCGGTCATACATAACCTTTCCCTGGACGAGTGAATCATAACGAGGCTGACCAGTGATTACTAATCGCTTGGGATCTGCACCTTTAGCAACAAGCTTATCCAGGTTTGCTTTATCCCAAACTGCCATGTAATCTGCAGAGAGAGGAAGCATAAGTTCAGTGTAACCTACAGTCCCATGCTGGATATTCAACGAAGGGATATTGTATTTTTTTGCGTAATGGATACAAGATTTTTCTTGAAGATGCGTGTCAGTTCCGACAACAAGAATCTTTGGATTATATCGGCCGATAAATTCCTTTGAAGCAAGAACACATTCTGCAGCTTGTACCATACGAATGAAAAAAATCTCTTTCAAAAGGGTAAGTACCTGAGATTTAGGTATTCCCCATCCAACTATTAATGTGGTAAATGAATCATTCTGGAGAAGATTATTCCATGCATGTTCTATGTTATGACGAAGACGTGCAATTAATTGAGGAGAATTTTTCGGAAGAAAATCAGAAAAAAGCATGAAGGGGATGGTTGTTTTTCGCAACAATGATTGGACTTTAGCATTTTGCACCAAAAGCAGTACTTTTTTTTGTTGATTCCTTGCTTCCTCAATTATTGGAAGAAGACAACGATAAGAAGCAGGATGACAAGTAATAAAAAGCATATCAAGAGAACTTATTGCATCCTTTTTCGTGTCAAGCCGAGCAGAACAAGTATAGAACCGCTGGAGCTTGAAAAGAAGTGGTCGAAGAGTTAAAATATACGATTTTTTCAGCTGAAAATGAACCAAGGTTTTCATGTTCCTTCTTTTCGAGAAAAGAACAAGTGAAGAAGGAGCAGGTATGATTGTTACTGACAAATCTTTGCTCGACAACCATGTTTTCATGATATCAACAAAAGAAGACGCATCATCGTAAAGAATGATAGATACCGGTTTTTCCGTTTGCAAGACCTTATCAAGGTATTCATGGAAGAAAACGACTTCGAGGAAAGCGTTTTGCATAGCTAACCGTACCATCGTACTTAAACTGATGTCTTCAACATGTAGTAAGTCAGCATATTCCTTTTCTAAGAAGGCAAGTAAAGAATCAGCAATATCATCAACTCTTTTTCGCACATGGTTATAATCTATAATAGCATTATATTTTTGTAAAGATAGAGGGGTTAAAGCAATAACTTTTTTTTCTGGATCCTTTTCACTATCATTTCTTCCCAAAGGTACAAGCGGTTGATTTTCTTGGGATGATATGATCAGAACAGTTTCGGAGGTATTAGGCATGGTCATTTTTTTTGATAAGTCCAACAAGTTCTTTCAGTGGGATAATGGCATTAAAAAAGTAAAGGAGAGGAGAAAGAAGAATAACAACAATAAATACCTGCAATAAAGTTGCCAGAATATTACCTAAGGCAGACAATGGTATGGATTGCACAACAATAACAACGAGCAAAAAATACAAAAATGGAGCATAGACCCGTAATAACAAACGGAAAAAATCTGATGCTTTTTTCGTAAAATGCCAGAGCATATACAACAGATATAACGTGACCTCAACTACAATGGTAAGACCAACAGCAATGGCTACTCCAAGAATACCAAACCCTGCTTTTAACAAGAGATATTGTGTGAGAAAGGTAAAGATAATGAGAAGAACGGCAAGAGGGATTAATTTATGCTGCTTCGAAATACCTATAAAAAAAATCATGCCAAGAGGGTTTAAGGGAATAAAAAAGGAAGCAACAATGAGAATTTTAAGAGCATCTATCCCTGCAACATATTCTGGGAGAAACATCGTTATAATCAGAGGGAGTAAAAAAAAAGAAATACCAAGAAGAAAGGGAAAGAGAAGGCTTGAGACATAGGTTGGTTTGAAAACAAGCCCCTGTATTGATTCTAATTTCTCAGTAGATCCAAGACGTTCATAGATTCTGGGCGAGAGGACTTCGGTGATAACACGAGATCCTAGACGGATAAGGGTAAGAAACATAATACCAATACTGTAATACCCAAGATTTTTAGCATCACTATAACGAAGGATCAGTAAACGATCAATACTCATAAGAAGGGTTGCAAGTAAACCGAGAATAATAATCGGAAATCCTATTTGTAATAATGTCTTTAGCTCCAGTCCCTCAAGAGAAAAAGAAAACTTGAAATCAAGATGAATCCAGATATAAACGAGCGTCACAAGATACGCCAAAATAAGACCAATAAAAAGACCAGTAAATCCCATAATAAAAATAAGACCAGGCATAAAGAGAATGCTCGCAACTGCTAAAATCAGATTAGAGGTGCTTTTAATTATAAATTTTTTCTCAGTATTGAGATATTTAGTAAAAAATATCCACAGCTGTTGCAGTAGAACAACAACAGCAATCAACTGAATACCAAGAAGGAATTCACGAGATAGAGAGGCGAAAAATGAATAAATAATAATACCAAAGGTCACTAAAAGCGTAATGATAATGGTAGAGGAAAGGGTTACATTTCGTATATGCAGGCAATGTTCATGCTCTTGTTTTGCACGATAATATGGAAGCTGGCGTTCCATTGCATTGATTGTTCCAAGATGTGCATAGGCTCCATACATGGGAATAAGTTGTAAGCCCCTCCAGATTCCAAAGAATGTTGGACCCAGCATAGCTGCAACAATTAAACCACGAATAAAATTGAGAGCTTCACCAATATACGTGGTTAAGGAATAAATTGAAGCATCCTTCATGATCTGTATTCTTTCTGACATTTCATTACCTATTACTTCCTTGTTGCCTATTTGTTTTTTTCAGCGGTTGTGCCACCAGTGAGAAGCGTAAAGGAAGAGTTCCTGTAAGCATACAATGGGTAGTCTCATCAGTTTCTATCAATGAATGAGATACTCGAAGAAAAAAAGATTTTGACAATCGCTCATAGGTAAGCAACGGAACAGTATACGTTGCAGTTTTATCCGCATAAATCGTTAATGCACACTGATTGTCACCTATAGTCAAATGTTCATTCGTTGTTCCTAAACAGCCACGTGCAGAAAATCGAAAATCGACTGGAAGAGTCTGATCAAAATTCTTCCGAAAAAAATAAGTCTCCTCTTCAAATCCTCCATTACTCGTACGATAAAAAAGTTTATTTTTTGTAAAAGCATGTGGATTTAAGGTAAGGATCATCATACGAGCAAAGGTTGGGTTAATTGCTCGATGAAAAGTAAAAAGTAACTGCACATCTACTTTAGGTATTTTTTTGTAGACACGAAATAGTTTATCTACGGTTCCAGCTCCCTGAGTAAGAGGAACTTTAGCCGTTATTTCAACAAAAGAATCAAACTCTCTTGTATCGAGTTTTGTAGATTGTAAATCAGTAATTTGCTGATTTCCCTCAAGAATAATACAATGCCCGGAAAAAAAATCAAACGCGTGGGTAATATCATCATAATAGCCATAGGGCAACGTAGCTATTAACGGGTGGTTATGAACGTTTTTAAATGTTAATTTTTTGATGGCTGCTCCTTTTCTGGCGGATAAAGCGAGAAGAACAGCATCAGTCGTAACAACACCTTGCTCAACAGAATGCGTATGTAGTGAAGGCATATCTCTGTCATTACTACGAACTATCAAGCTAGAAGTGATGTCAGGAAAAGTTATGCCAGGAGGAGTAACTAAGCGTTTCTTTAACTCATCTAACTTAGTCACAAATGCTGCATGCTTTTTTGGTTCAGTGTGAGTCCTAAAATCACTGGCCCATAACAACACCAATTCTTTCCAGTCTTTATCTTTAAAAGAAGTTTGCTTGCTATCGGCAATCAATTCATGATACACTTGCATACAATAGGTATTGCTCAGATAACTATTTTTTCCACAAACAGCCCATCGAGAAACATTGTACTTTTCCTGTTTTTTTGTAGTGATAGGACTTTCTGCAGTTCCTATACGAAAAACGTGAGGTAAAAAACAGACATCAAGCGCTTGTGAAGGAAGAACAAACTCAATATCTGAATCTTGCTTAAGCATAAGAAGTAAACGCTCAATTTTTTTGATCTCATCCTCTTTAATATCTCCTGAGTGGAGGATTTGAGGATCCCGTGGACGAAAATTAAAAACTTCCATATCATTGCCATAAATCATAGCAACACGAGATTCTTTTTTTGATTTCATTGATTGTACATGCTTCTGGTAATCCACAAGGTCTATATCCCCATAGACATACCGCTGAAAGAGCTGGAAAAAGAATGAATTGTTCCAAAGCACCTTTATCTTTTGATGATCTGTACCCTCAATACCTGTTGCAGAATATTTACAGGACTTCAAATCTTTATTAAAATGAGCGGCATTAACCCAATCCAAAATGATCGCTTCATAACCTGCTTGATTATAGAGTTTCACCAATCCATCAGCATACACATGCTCATTAATGAAAGCTATCTTCGGTTGTAAACCAAGAATCTGTTGATAAACCTCATTACCCAAAAAAAGATTCTTGAGATTAACCGCTGCCGGAATTAAGGGGAATATGCTTTGCACATAACCCGAACCAATAAACTCGACACGTTTGTTAGTCATAAGGACTTTGAATCTTTTGATAAAGTTTGGATCCTTTTCCTCGATTATCTCAAGGGTTCTTCCTGGAAATTCAAAACCTGCAGGAATGCCATGTTTCTCAAGCAACGAAAGAATCGGCCAGTAACATTTTGCAATTACTTCTGGATAATGTCCTTCTGGAATACTTGAATATCCAAGATTACCATGAAAAACCATGGCTAGATACAGTTTTGGTTTTACTTCAGACATTACCAAGTACCTCACCTATTTGAAAGTGTAGTGTCGCAAGAGCTAAATTAAGAACTGGTTCATCTTCATATTGGACTTCTTCAAGGATAAGATTCCCTTGTCCTGTACTTACCGTAATTCCATCAGGGTCAACATTCATAATAGTACCTGATGTACGGACATCCTCTGTGGTGAATGATACCTCTGCTAAATCCTTTAAGGGAAGAGATGCTTTCCACACGAAGAGTTTTTTTCCGTTATGATACGTGAATGCTCCAGGATATGGTCTTGTCAACGCTCGTACCCAATTATACAATGCAAGATTTGTTTTGTTCCAGTCAATAATACCATCCTCTGGTCTTCTTCGCTTCCAATAGGTTGCCTGGGTATGATCCTGAGGAATTCTTTTGTAGATGCCTTGTTGGATGCTTTTTACTGCCTCAATAAGAAGTTCGATAGCAACCGTATCAACCTTTTTGCCCAGGGACATCGCCGTGTCTTGAAAGGTGATGGGTATTTCACGCTGCGCAACAATATCACCTGCATCTGGTTTCTCATTATAAAAAAACCAGGTAACACCAGTTTTATCAAGGCCGTGGATAAGGGCCCAGGGAATTGGAGCTCGTCCCCGATGTTTTGGCAATAAGGTAGGATGCATGCCAAGGACTCCTATGCTAGGAATGTCCAAAATTTCCTTGGTAAGAAGTTGCGACCAGCAATTAACAATCATTAAATCTGGTTTAAGATTTTTTAGTCGCAAAATATTTTCTGGATCATTGATATCCTTTATTTTAGAGTATGGAACATTGTATTGCTTAAAGAGCGGATCAAATAACTGAAAGCAGCTCACATTTTCGGCATAATGTTCATCAAGCGTAAAAACAAGATCAATAGTAATCCCATTATCAAGCAAAGCTTTGAGTGCATCATATCCGCCAATAAGCGCACCAATAAATGCTGTTCTCATGTAATCCTCTCACGAACAAGCATGAACGGTTCTGCAGCTTCAAAACCAACACAATTACCCCAATATTTCGCTGTGTTTTCTATTGCCTTTAAGGATCGTGGATGAGGATATTTACACAGTTCTGTTTTATAGATACTCATTGCTTTAAGCTTTGTTTTCATCGACCGAGTAATATCAACGAAGACATTAGGAAAGAAAAGATCTTTAGGAGGAGGTACATTCCATTCAGTTGATGAGATATTATAAAATGAAAGGATCCTTCTAACACGACTCTTTTGCATAGGTCGACATGCAGTCAGCACTGCATGATACAAAATACGATGGTCTATGTTTAAATCTGCACGATGATGGGTATACACCATTTCTGGTTTTACCTCTTGTTGAACCTTCTCAACCACTTTAATAACATCAAGTAAAGGAACACTGTCCAAACGATTGTCAGGAAAATTATGAGTAAAAAGCTTTGTCGCTCCTAAAATATCGGCAACTTTCTGTGTTTGAACATGGAGGTTTTCAAGATGCAGTAAATTAGCTTGATCACGATGAGTATACCGTGCAGTAATACCTTCTCCGGTGATTAATATAAAAACCTTGTCTCCTTGCCGAACATGATGAACCATTGTTCCTCCACAACCCAACACTTCATCGTCAGGATGTGCAGCGACTACTAAAATATTCATAATACCCTCCGTTTTTTGGATTATGTTTTCACAATGTTTGTTTAATGGTTTTTATCTTAATATGGGCCATTGCCTCAGCCATTCGCTCCAATGCCTCTTCTCTGGTTTCTCCAATAGTCATGATAACTCCTACACTTGCATTAGAATCTACTGGTTTTTTAATAATGTCTCCAATCTTAACATTAAGCGAGAAAAGCTTTACCCATGGAAGTTTTTTGACTTGATCAATGCCCTCAACAGCAACAACCTTCCCTTCTGTTGGAAAAAAATAACGCTGGCAAACTCCACGGTGGTATTTTGGTTTCAAGTCCTGTTCATCAACCTTTTCTCCAAGAGCCATCTTAATAACAGGTACAACAATTTCAATACCGGTCGAAAGTGGTGTTTCATGGGTACAAAAGTAACCCCCACTTAACCTGCCAGCCACTTCGATAATTTTCGCTTCACCATTGTGGAGGATGAGATCCCCTTTAAGAACACCATTGGTAAGATGAAGCGCCTGCGCAGTTTTCTCCAGAAGCTGGTACATTTTGCGTTGATCAGCTGGAGAGAGATGAGACGGAAGCTCACCACCATTTTCAATGAAGTGGGGTGCATACTTCTCTAAAAATTCATAATTCCGATCAGAAAATCCAATAGTATAAACCCTTCCGTGATAGACAATGGACTCAGTACTTACCTGTGGGCCTTCAAGAAAAGCTTCAACAAGGAGGGTTCCTCGTCGTGAAAAGGTCTGTGCAGTAGAGAATGCTTCCTGAAGATTATCCACAGATGTCAGCCGAAAGACACCCCTCCCCCCACAGTTATCTACGGGCTTAAGGACCAGAGGAAATCCACGTTCATGAACAATCTGCTGAAGTTCTTTAAAAGTGGTGATCTGTTGAAACCATGGTAATGGAATACCAGATGCCTTAAAAACCTCTTTCATCTTGAATTTATCAGACAATATTTCAGCAATTTCAAGCGGTGGGATTTCAGGCAAGTGCAAGACACGTGCGACACTGGCAACCGTCAAGGGAACATCATTAGCAATGGTCATAACACCATGAATTGGTTTTTTTGCATGAAAAACAAGAACCTTCTCAACTGTCTCTTTAATATCCCTGGTACTTGCAAGAATATGATCATCTGCGTATAAAAAACCAGGTGCATGAGGATCTCTATCAGTGACAACTGTTTGTAATCCCATTTGCTTGGTGAGTGAAAACAGAGGGACCATCTCAGGTCCTCCTCCAATAACCAATAATCGCTTTTGCATGAGATTTACCTTGTTGCTAAAACTTAGTTACTAAAAATACAAGCCGCCATTGACATTCATGGTAAAGGCGGTAATATAACTTGCATCATCAGATGCTAAAAAAACTGCTGCTTTTGCTACTTCATCTGCTTTACCAAGGCGCTGTAAAGGAATTTTAAGATCGAGACTTGCAGCTGCCTTGGCCATTTCTGATTCGATAACGCCTGGGGCAATATTAATAACGCGGATATTGTACTTGGCAAAGTTCAGTGCAAGATTATACCCCATCATGATGAGACCAGCTTTAGAAACCGCGTAATGGCATGTGCGTGGGCCTCCATATTGACCGCTCACTGAGGAGATGTTAATGATAACACCACTTTTTTGTTCCTTCATTACTTTCAAGACTTCCTGGGAGCATAAAAATGCTCCTTTGAGATTCGTATCAATGATAGCATCCCAATCTTCTTCAGTGATATCAAGAAAGTCGCTGGGTTTGTTAATCCCTGCATTGTTCACCAAAATATCAATCCTTCTGAAATGTTTCATGGTTTCTTGGACAAGAACAATTAAATCTTTACGTTGACTTACATCGACTTTTACAGCAATTGCATCCCTCTTCAATGCCTTAATAGCGTTTACAACTTCCTTTGCTTTTGTCTCTTCAGATTTATAGGTAATAACAACATCTGCACCTTCTTTGGCAAAGGCAAGGGCAATGGATTTGCCAATCCCTCTACTTGAACCAGTAACAATAGCGACTTTATTGTTGAGTTTAATGTAAATCACCTCGAATCATTTCTTGAGCGGTTAAAAAAATATCATTTGATGTAAGGTGATACTTTGCTGCCAATTCCTGAGGATCTCCTGATTCAGCATAGGTTCGGAGAGCAATATATCTTAGGGGCACGGGAAATTGTTCTCCCAAAAACTGGCTTATTGCTCCGCCTAATCCATTGTGAAGATAATGATCCTCGGCAACAAGTGCACGCTTAGTTTTCCTGACTGATTGTAAAATCAATTGAGTATCAAGGGGGTTAAGCGTGGCGATATTAATAACCTCAGCATCAATGCCCTCACTGCTCAATTGTTCTGCTGCATCAAGGGCTCGTTTAACGAGAAGGCCTGTTGCAAAAAACGTGATGTCAGTCCCTTTTCTCAGTACTGTATCCTTACCAATGCTAAAATGTTCAGACGGACCGTACAAGACAGGGGTAGGGCTTCTTCCTGTTCGCATGTAGACTGGCTTCTTGCCTAAGAGTGCTGCCTCTAACAAGCCGTGAATCTGATACGGACAAGCAGCAGAAATAACAACAACCCCAGGATAGGTTCGAAAGACACCTAAATCCTCAATTGCCTGATGCGTAGGTCCATCTGGTCCAGTATCTGTTCCGTTGTGGCTCGATGCAACTATGACCGGAAGTTTCTGCATGGCAATGTTATTTCTAAACTGTGCTGCAGTGAGTAGCGAGGTAAACGCAGCATAGGTAGTAACAATAGGAATTCTCTCTGTTGCCAGATGATATCCTGCAGCTACACTCATCATGTTTTGTTCAGCAATGCCACATTGGATAAAACGATGGGGAAAATGTTTTTCAAAAATACAAGTCATGGTTCCACCACGAACATCGCCATCAAAAAGATCAAAGTTATCGTACTTCTTGGCAAGGTTTGCGGCAGCCATACCAAATGCATTTCGTAAGCTGTACTTCTCCTCTTTCTTAAAAACATAGGGCTCAAATGCTTCTCCCTGTTGATCTGTCGAACAATTATCTTTACTCGAACGAACATCAATTTGTGGATTGAAAAACGTCAATTCTCTACGAGCAAGAGGAAATTCCTCTCTCACCAGTCTATTACGTGTTTCTTGGAGCTCTGCAAGGGCATTTTTGTAATCACTATCTGACGGTGCCCAGCTTCCATGAGAGTTAGGATTATCAGCATAGAAGGAAACCCCATTTCCCTTGAGGGTGTGGGCAATAATAATCGTTGGTTTCTGTTTGATGGTCTTAGCTTCTGTCAACGCACGCACAATCTGCTCAACATGATGCCCGTCAATAACAATAGCATGCCATCCAAAACTGGTCCATTGCTTTTCAGGATCTTTAATCGTGAGGATGTTTTCTGTTCGGTCATCGCTCTGGAGATTGTTATAATCATATATTGCTACGAGATTATCCAGTTTATTGTGGACACCAAAGCGTGCTGCTTCCCACGTCTGGCCTTCTTGATTATCTCCATCTCCGATCATAACATAAATCCTATTGTTTTTTTTCATCCGCTTAAAGCCTAATGCCATACCTAAACCAGCAGAAAGCCCTTGTCCCAAGAATCCTGCAATAAATTCAACTCCTGGAGTAATGCGCTCAGGATGGCCCTGTAAATTTCCATTGACCTTTCTTAGCATTTTAAATTCTTCTTTTGAGAAAAAGCCTCTTTCAGCAAGTACGGCATACAATCCAGGACAACAGTGCCCTTTTGAAAGCACAAAACGGTCTCGTTCTTCCCAATTTGGATGTTTGGGATCAAGTTTTAGTTCATGGAAATATAAAACACTCAATAATTCGGCCGCAGAAAAAGATCCACCAAGATGACCACTCCCTGCAAACTTCAGCATATGGAGGACATCTTCTCGAATGCCTACTGCTTTCAGATAGAGATTTTTAATCGTTGTTACGTCCATGATTCCCCTGATGAGGGGAAGGCTTGTTCTTTAAAAAGGTTTCTTCCTAAAAAGAGAAGATTCTATTTTATTTCAACGTTGTTCAGTTCTTCAATAATGCTCCGAAAATCCGTAATACGGGGTAACCCTAAATCCCGGAAATTCGTACTCCAGAAACCATATGAAGAATGATCTCCAAACATGCCAACGCCATACATGCCATGATCAGAGAGAATGATGCATTTCTTTACCATAATCTTCGATGCAATCTCCTCTAAATCACTATAGATCATCCGCATCATAAGGGTATTTCCAAAATTGAGATGACCGATAACATCGGCAACCGAGAAATAGCCAAGAACAAAATCATGATTACTCTGTAAAGCCTCAAAAAAGGCAGTTTTTATAGCTCGATGATGGACAAATGCATCCTGATTGTACTCTTTACGTATAGCCTCTTTTTCTTCGGGAGAATTGACAAGAAAAAATTTTTTAAGTAAAAGCCGAGATTTTTCGTGCACTTTGAGATCATAACTGTATCCTGGCAGATCAAGAACACAAGGATTCTTAAAAGTCTTGAAGAAGGTTTCATCATAAGACCACTGTTTATCCCACATCTCTTGATTTCCACCTGCCAAAACCTCTTTTTCTTTATTTATACCGGTCATAAACGAACTCCATAAGACCATGGTACGAGGCTCTGAGAATTCTTGGATGTTAGTCTTCCCATAAAACTGCTGCTTTAAATGTGTACAGGAGAACTTTTCAACAAGGTCAAACTCTAAGGCATCAATCGCAAGAACAACGATCATACAGAATCACCATTAGCTATAATAATGCCTCCTGCACAAGTGTCGTTCCTCTCAAGCACAAATCTTCCTAGTTCAGGAACATTATGGAAATTCTCTATGATCACCGGCTGACTTGTAGTAATAACAACTTCGGCTACTTCCCGATTCTTAATTTCATCAGGCGACTCTGCAATAAGCGCCAGGGTAGAAGAATCTATGGTCTTTTTTACCGTGACATCACAAAGCGTCTGCTGGGTCCCACATCGAAACATGAGCCGTTCGCCTGTTACAAAGGGCTTGCTCTCTAGCCAAAAAAGATGAGCAGTAAAATTTTTTGTAATAATAGGATGTGTTTCATGTTCTTTTACAATAACATTTCCACGGTCAATAAAGACTTTTGTTGTTGTTATAAACCCTGGACATTTTCCCGCTTCTGCAGTAGTTATCGAGCGGTTCCATTCTTCGAGAGAGGCAATGCATGTTTTTTCACCTGAAGGAAGGATAACAACCTTGTCCCCTTTATTCAGGCTACCGCTTCCAACAACTCCGACGTAGATTCGTTTATCAAAATTATAAATGTCCTGAACAAGAAAACGAAGTGGAGACTGACGTAAGTCTTTTTGCAAGGGCAATGCATCCAAGGCATCAAGTACGGTTTTTCCCTTATACCAAGGCATATTTGGAGAAAGAACAGCAAGGTTGTCTCCATTTTTTGCTGAAAAAGGAATGTACTGGGCATGCATATGAAGCGGAGCAAGGAATACGCCAAGAGAGGATACAAGTGCATCAAATACTTCTTGTTGGTAATGAACTAAATCCATCTTATTCAATAAAACAACAATATGATGGAATCCAAGCATACTCAGGAGATATGCATGCCTCCTTGTCTGTTCCTGTATTCCCTCAGCTACATCAACAAGTAAGATTGCTGCATCTGCCTGTGAAGCTCCAGTGATCATATTCTTCAAGAATTCAACATGGCCCGGAGCATCAATAATGGTATAGTGTCGTTTTATGGTATTGAAGAAAATTTGGGCAGTATCAATAGTGATCCCCTGATCACGCTCTTCCTGTAGATGATCCATGATATAACTGAACTCGATATCTTTTCCAAGGGCTTCGGCGATAGTTTTAAGCTCTTGAATCTTCTCATCAGGTAAACTATTCGTATCATAGAGTAATCTTCCAATAAAGGTAGACTTGCCGTGATCAACATGGCCAACAATAACTACACGAAGATTTTCTCGATTTTCTTGAGGAAGAGAAGCAATCCTGTTATTCATTTATTTATCACCAGATATCACCATTACCCTCATTACTGTCATTACTTTCATCCCAAAAGCTACCTACCCCTACCCTTACATATAACCCAATGCACGTAATTTTTGCATGGCGTGCATCTGTTCTTTATCCTGCGCCCGTCCTGCACGTTCAGTGGTCTTTGATGTCCGAATCTCTTCGATAATTCTATCAACATTGTCGGCATTTGAAACAATAGGCTTCGTTATAGGCATACAACCAAGACTACGATAGCGCTTACCATTTTTCGCAAAATACAAGGTGTTAATAGGAATATTTTCTCTCTTGATATATTCCCAAATGTCAAGTTCGGTCCAGTGAAGCAACGGATGAACCCGGATATGTTCATCTTCTTCTTGCTTGGTTTTATACTGATCCCATAATTCAGGCGCCTGCGCCTTATAATTCCACTGAAAATCCTGGTTTCGTAGAGAAAAATAACGTTCTTTAGCCCGAATGCCATGTTCATCTCTTCGGATGCCTACTAAGAGGGCCTTAAATCCATACGCTGCAACAGCCTGTTTAAGAGCATTGGTTTTTAGTTCAGTGCAAACGGTCAAAGAATCACAGGTATCGTAATTGACTCCTCGGGCTAATGCTTCCTCGTTCTTAACAATAACCAACGGAAGGTTCCATTCTCGAGCATATTTATCACGGAAAGCATACATTTCAGGAAATTTAAACGTAGTATCAATATGGAGAACTTTAAAGGGAATTTTTCCATAAAAGGCCTTCCGACAAAGCCAAAGTAGTGCTGTTGAATCCTTACCAATGCTCCAAAGTAACGCTAGATTTCTAAATTGATGATATGCTTCCCTGATGACATAGACACTTTTGCTTTCAAGTTCGTCGAGGTATTCCATGGTACTATCTTTATTTTCTTTATTTTCTTTATTTTCTTTATTTTCTTTATTCTCCTTACAATCGTCTATCATCTACAGATGTAGGGTCATATCATTATTGCTATTACCTGTAGCTAGTTAAGATAACCAAGCTGCTTTAACCGTTCTTTAACTCGTTCCTCATCCTCTTGACTAAACCCGCTACTGGTACCTTTCTGAGAAGCGTTCAAGGTAACTAATGATTCATTGAGAAGATGCTGCACATAGTCGGAAAGAGACGTATAGCCATACTGCTTCATATGGTGTTCAAGCTCCTGAACTAAGGATTTCGGCAATGCTATAGATACCTGTTGGTTATCATCGATCAAACGTTCATTCATGGTATTCAATGAGGGGATTACCTATCTTTATAATTTTTTTGGTTGAGTAGTATATTTTCGTGACCTTCTTTCTTAAACTTTCTTAAACTACTGAAGAAGACATTTGCTGTAATAGTCCGCTATACTCTATGATCTCACCATGAAAACCCAGTTGACGAGCTCTTGTAGTTATTTCAGTAACATACTGCCGTGACATGATCACAAGAACATCAATGTCCTTAAAAGAGACTTCATCAGGAAGCAAAATACGCTGATCATTAAGGTTATCGACATACGCAGGAAGATAGGAATCAATAAGAACTGCTATCTTTTCTTTGTTAAGGTTACCGTGTTGTACTAATGCATGGTAAAGACGCCCAGCCCCCCAAATACCAATTTTTTTCGGATACAAGGCTTCAATGTATGTTGCAACGTTATTTAGAGCACGCATATTCTTTTCTTTTGTTTCTTTGTATTGTGTGATCTGCGCAATTGTTTTCGGTACATCAACCGAAAGAAACGTTTTTCCCTGAATACCTGAGGGATGCAATGTTGCTAACAACGTAATATTCAGGATATCATCAGAAGGGTTCTCATAGAGGATCTGCCATCCAAAATGCAAGAGATAGTTTTTTAGCGTAGATCGAGAAAAATGGAAGGTATGCTTATCAATAAAGAATTCTTCAACAATATCTTTACTCCTCAGGAACTCAATATTAGGAACCTCTACAAACAGATACGCATGTTGCTGTGCATGATGGGTAAGTTGTTGAAGGGTCAGAAACGGCGACTCAAGATGTTCGAGGGTATGAGAAAGATAGATAAGGTCAAATTTTTGGTCAAATTTTTCGTTGGCTTTTTCGTTGATAAAAGAAATATGCTCAATACGATCTAAAAGAAGCTTCACTCTCGGAAAATCATGAAAGTCTGGAGAGATATGCTTATCTGGTTCAACAGCAAGAATGGGAAAATTTCCTTTATTATAGATCGCCTGAATAAAACTTCCTCGATTAGACCCAACATCTATTACCTGCTGAAGCCTGTGCCAGGAAAGAAACTTATCGAGGATATCTACATGCGGAGTTGTTCTGAAGGATTTACCATAGCGCACATTTCCCCAACTTGCTTCTGAGGTAACCGCAACCTGTCGAGGAAGAGAAGAGTTGTTAAGAAATGTACTTTGGACAAGCCCACAGTGGCTGCAAACCTTAACAACAGCTTTTCGTGGTGATGAAGGTACGTTATAGACTGGAGTTATTGGATGCTTACAAAAATCACAGTTCATGGAATTCTTCATTGGATTGTTCATGATACGCAGAGCTCGTCTATGGAATGAAATAAAATATTCATTGATCAAGGATGATTAATAAATAATTCCTGTAGAGCCTTTCCATCAAGTGATTGCGGCAGAGGTATTCCCTTGAGGAAGAGAAGCGTTGCCGGGATATCATAGAGGGTTATTTTTGGAATAACAGCATCCTTGTTTACGGTTTTACCATATGCCATAAAAATGCCGTCAAGGGTATGGCCTCCTGTCCACTGCTCCATTTCGTTTTTGCTTGGTGGTCTGAAAAGAACCTTATCGTAATTATAAAATTCATTTCCTCTCCCATTAATGTAACACAAATATGAACAATGTCGCAAAGTAAAGAGAAGATCAGGAGCCTCATGAAGCATTGGCCCGTTATAAACCTCTTCTTTCAAAAAGACGGTATCAGTTATTTTTTTGCCGTCTTCTGGGTCTACGACATTTTCCAAAATATTTTTGATAAACAGACGGAGGCGGTGATACTCCTCTCCAGGCTGAACAATGCCCTTTGGTTCACGGCCTTTAAGATTAATACGGATCTCACCATAATCACCTAATGAATAAGCAACGGTTTTTGTCCAATCAATAGAAGTGAGTAACCCGTCAGGGGTATTTTTTTGGTGGAATATTTTTGCTTCGGGAAGAAAATGAAGAAGCCCTGCCTCATACAAGAACTTG
This sequence comes from Candidatus Woesearchaeota archaeon, assembly GCA_016187565.1. Lineage (NCBI taxonomy): Archaea > Nanobdellati > Candidatus Woesearchaeota > Candidatus Woesearchaeota archaeon. The sequence continues at coordinate 42,660 of JACPJR010000031.1, read as the reverse complement.
TTGATGTAAAAATATTTTTTGATAGGACCAAACCCATGATCTGAAAGAACAAGAAGAACATCATCAGCATGCATTCTTTCAAGGAGAAGACCAAAAAAAGCATCTACTTCTTTAAAAAATTCTTCATAGACCTCAATGGGTTTTTTCCATGTTCCATAGGAGGGAGATTGAGGATCAATAAATTGCCAAAACCAATGCTGAAAGCGATCAGTAAAAGCAAAAACAGCGTAAAACATATCAACAGGATACTTATCAAAAAGATATTTTGCTGCCTTTATTTGCTCGAGCATCATCTGTCTGCAGGATTGCAAAAAAGCCTCTGAGGTCTGGCCAATACCACCGCCAACATCAATAAGATAATCAGGGAATTGTTGAGCAATCTCTTTCTTGAGATCGAGAGGATAGGTATAATCAGTATCAAGCCCAGGTGTTCCAAGACCAGAAATAAAATACTTGTTCACGATTAACGGTGGGTAACCCATGGGATAATTAATAACACCACAGCTATAACCGGCTTTATTAAAGTGGTGAAAAACCGTGTCTATTTTCCACTGTGTCGTGTTCACAATCCGCCGGGCATAACTTCCTTCTCGCCGAAAAGGCATATAAAAAAAGTCAAAGACACCATGCTTTGCAGGATTAACCCCTGTGGCAATAGTCGCCCATGCAGGAGGGGAAAGGGGCGGATAAATAGAAGTACAGACATTTTTGTAACCTTGCGTCATAATACGATGGATGTTTGGTGTTAATCCCCGAGCAACAATCTTATCAAGGAGATAAAAAGTTGCACCATCTAGTCCAATAACATTGATTTTATTTGACATAGTATTTTATTTTCTTCCAATTGCAAGAATGGATTTTGTTCCTCCAGGAATGATCGAAGCGATTTTCCATTTAATTGGTGAAGGAAGTTTCCAATAGAAAGCTGGCTTCTCGATAAGTCCTGGCTCTATAAATGGAACGCTAAATCCATGCATTTGTAAAATCATTTTCAATCCATGAGGAGTATAAGGCTTTTTATGGGTTGGATCATTGTAAAAGTTTTTGGCGTCTTGTTGCCAATTTGGAGTTCGCATAATAAAAGATCCTCCTGGCTTAAGAACGCGATATGCTTCTTGAAAAATGTGATCTGGCGATCCGATATGCTCAATTACTGCATTAGCAATAACAAGGTTAAAGGTCTGATCCTTGTAGGGCAGGTTTTCATTCTCAAAATCACAGGTCTCAATATCAATACCCTCTGCATCATAACCCTGCTTTTTACATGCTAAAACAAGATGGCCTGCACCACAACCAAGATCAAGAATTTTTGAGTCAAATCGTTGTCCTAATATGCGCTTGTAGGTTTTAATATACCTTTCATTGTACCAAAGCCAATAAGCGTCAGAACTTTGTCGTTGCATTTCCTCTTCCCGTCGTTTTCGATAACGCTCAATCATAAGATCCCTCGTATAAGTTTCGCAATTGCTTCTTTCCCATTTCCTCTGATAAGGTCTTTGTCGCGTTCAAATATTCGCTCCCGCAACTCCCGATTACCTATCATCTCAAAAAGCTCTTTGTTGAAACGCTCGTAAGTGAGGTTTTCATAATATCCAAGATTAATGCACGTATTAAGTTTTTCAAAAATCAGCGAATCTGTATAGTTTGGCTGATCATGACTGACGACAAGCGCAGGAACTCGAACAGCAAGTGCTTCATAAGGTGTAATACCAAACGAAACAACACACAGATCAGCTTGTTCAAGCAACGGAGATAAATCAGTAATCCCCTCATGGATTTTAAGGGGTAACTGGTTTTCATTCATAAATGTTTTTATTTCGTGAATAAAGTCAAATGCAGGTCCAATCACTACATGCCATTCAAATTGGTTGAACTGATCTGGAGTTTCCTGTTTCATCTTTCTCAAATAAGAAAGAATTCGAAGCGTAATTCGGCTTGGATCACTTCCCCCCATAGAAATAAGGATATTCTTCACCGTTGGATTAAGATGTGTTTTTTTTCGCTTGAGAAGTTCGTCTGAAAAAACAGCATATTCTATCCCAAAAAATGTTCTTTCCTGAGATTCAGGAATAATTTTTTTCTGGTCAACATGTGCTGTCGGGAGGATGGTTACATTTACCTCAGGAAAATTGGTGATTTTATCCATAACAACAAGCTTGGTAGGTGAAATTGTTTTCAACGAGCGAAAATATTGTTGTGATGGTGGTATCTTTTGGTCAATAATAAGGCAATCTATTTTTTTTTCTAACAAGATTGATGCAATGAAATCAACCTCCTCTACCTCACTGAAGTGCTCGCTAATGGAAATAAGAGGATAACCTTGCTTCTGAATAAATTCTTTTGCAACGGTTGATTTTTTTACTAAAAAAATAATACCCAAATGAAAGGCGTTTTGAAATGTCCTTGCAAGATGCAAACAGCGAAAGACATGCCCCATGCCCATTTGGGAATCACCATCGGTTCTGAAAGCTATACGTAAACTCTTCTCATGTAATCCCTTCTGTGTTACCTCCTTATTAATAACAAGAATCTCTGGATGTTGATCAAGAAGCTGCGTAACTTGTTTGAGATCAACAATGGTTCCCTCATTGTAGAGGCGTTTATAAATCTGCTCCATAAATCGAAAATCCTGCATGGTATCAATTGATAATCGAAATCCTTTACGTTGATATTCTTGCTCAGGAACAAAATAAGCAATAGCAAACTTTTCAGGATGTTCTCGAATAAACGCAGTAACATGCTCTTTAACATAACTCCCATCAGAAAAATCAAGCTGGTGTCGAAGTGCTTTTAGCGTTACTACTTCAAAACCTTCATGCATACATAAGACACCTGACTTAACCATAACATAATCAGCATTCTTTTCGAGGATTATTTCAACCATTTTATCAATTTCGTTTGGCTCAATAAGCGGGCTATCTGCACAGATCCTTACAACAATATCTGCATGAGTTGATTCTGCAGCTCTGATAAATCGATCAAGCACATTATCTTCAGATCCACGATAGTAAGATATGTTCCAAGAATCTAGATGTTCCACAAGAACATTATCTTCATTGCTTGTAGTTGTTGCTACAATAATATGATTAAGTCTTTTTACTGTTTGTAACCGCTGCAGAATATGCAAAAGAAGAGGTTTTCCTAAAAGAGGCATGAGGACTTTTCCTGGTAATCGTGAAGCACCCATACGCGCTTGGACAATGGCAACGACTTTTTTCATAAAATGTACCCCTATTGACAAAAGAGATCCGAGAGCACGTTAAGAGGAAATTTACACTTCATTTTCCAAGATAGGCTCATAGGGCTTATAATCTCGTGAAGCAACTTTTCCGGCTAACTTTGCAACATCTCGAGGAAGAATACCAGAACCACGCAGAATCACAAGCGCATCTACATCAAAAGACTCTCCATACTTTATTCCCTGTGAACCTGCACATAAACATCGTCGTGCTACTTTTCGCTCGTCTTGAGAGGTAAGTGTATGAACCCAAGTTTGGTTTCCTACAGCCTTATACACTGCATGGATCAAAGCGATCATTTCCTTTGCTCGTTTTGGCCGTATAGAAAATGCTTCATCAGGACCAAGGATTTCCTTATCAAGGACAAAATGCTTTTCAATAACCTTCGCTCCCAAAGCGACAGCTACAGCAGGAACCCATTCCTCAACCGAGTGATCAGAATAACCAACAATAGTATCAGTCATCTGTTTAAGAGTCTGTAATCGTGCCAAATTTACTTCCTCTATCGGACAAGGATAGGTTGATTCACAGAGCAAAAAAATCACTTCTTCACAGCCACTCGTAGTAACTGATTGTAATGCAACATGAATATCTTCTGGCGTTGCAATGCCTGTTGAAATAATAAGGGGAAGTTTTTGCTGTGCACAGTATTGCAAAAAGGGAATGTCTGTAATCTCATACGAGGCTATCTTCAATGCAGGAACTCCAAGAGTAACGAGAAGGTCGACTGCATCTTTGTCAAAAGGAGTTACCAAAAAATCAATCTTCATTGTTCTAGCATAATCAATAAGCTGAGGAACAAATGAACGTGGCATTTTTAAATGGTCAAACAGTTGTGCTGTTGTAGAAACACCTAATTTTTTTCCAATTGCCCAACTAAACGGAGTAAATGGATTAACAATTTTATTACTGTCAAACAATTGAAATTTGACAGCATCAGCACCACACTCTTTTGCAACACGAATCATCTCTCGAGCATTTTCAAAATTCTCACGACTTTCGGGAGCAGATTTCATGTCGCACCAGTTTGAACTTGCTTCGAGAATAACATACGGTGGACAGCCCTGGCCAATAAGCCGTTGACCTATCTTCACAGGTTTCATAGCTAACTACCCCTCATCAAAGCTTCTTTAGCTTATTTAGACTCATTTACCCGAGGATTTGTTTTAAGTATCTCGATGGTCGCAATAGTTTCATGGACAACTCGATCAACATCTGCATCAGTCATTGCAGGGTATAAGGGCAAGGTGAGAGCACGCTGAAAATAATCCTCAGTAACAGGAAAATCATGACGATCAACAGCAAACTGAGCATAATGGCTGTGATGATATACAGGGATATGGTGGACATTGACACCAATCTCCTTTGATCGCATCTGCAAAAAAAACTGGTCTCGATTGATTTGTTTATCAAGGAGGACAACAAAGAGGTGCCATGAAGACCTCGCTCGTTTGGTAAGTGAGGGTAAGGTAATCTCAGGGATTTTTTGAAAAGCCTCCTTATATCTGTGTACGATTTCCTCACGTCTCATCAAGAAAGCATCACTCTTCTTGAGTTGGCTTAATCCCAGAGCACAATTAATATCAGGAAGACGATAATTTCTTCCAAGACAATCCATATCAAAAAGATACGTACCTTCTTTTCTACTTTGAGCAAGGATATTTCTGGCTATCCCATGATTGCGCAATTTCAGCATTTTCTGATATAATTGTTCATCAGGAGTTGTTATCGCTCCTCCCTCACCAGTACAGATATGTTTTACCGGATGAAAACTAAAAGTAGTAAGCTCAGCGAAATCTCCACATCCAACTTTTCTTCTGTCATATTCTGCACTAAAAGCCTGACAAGCATCTTCGACAAGTTTAAGGTGATACTGCATTGCTATTTCACGAAGTTTGTTAAGCTCTGCAGGATTTCCTTTAAGATCTACAAAGAGAATTGCTTTGGTTTTGGAAGTAATTTTTTGCTTGATTTTTTCACAATCAATATTGTGGGTTATAGGATCAATATCAACAAAAACAGGCACGAGAGAATTATAGAGCAATGCATTAGCACTTGCAACAAAAGTCATTGGTGTTGTTATGACTTCAGAACCAGGGTCTAGTCCAAGAGCATGGACAGCAACATCTAACGCAGAAGTCCCAGAATTAACAACTACACAGTATTTTGCTCCTAGATACTGACACAAAGCATCTTCAAATTCTTTTACTTTCGGCCCTGTGGTGAGAAAGCTACTGTTCAGTACCTCAGTAACAGCGTGGATATCTTCACGATCAATAGTGTGGAGCCCGTAGGGGATATACGTCATTTTAGATTTAATTTTAGATTTAATATTTTTATAACAACTTGTATTTTTTAAATAAACTCAGTATCTCTTCTTTGCCAATAACTGCTTGATCCGAACTGTAATGAGTTAACGCTCCCTCTGGAACTTTGGTGCCGGATAGCACAAATTCTCCATCTTCACTTGGATACACCTCAGAGGCAATGACATACATGTTCTTGAACTCATAGGTCCTTCTCATCTCTGCTTCATTAACCATGTACTCATGGATTTTCTCTCCTGGTCGGATACCGACAATTTTTACACGATTTTTCGCTTGATATTTCTCTTTAAGGATGTCAATCAAATCGATAATACGGAATGCAGGAAGTTTAGGAACAAAAATCTCACCGCACCTTCCATAGGCAATAGCATCAAAAACAAGATGAACTGCTTGTTCAGGACTGATAATAAAACGCGTCATTCGTGGATCTGTCAGTGGAATGTCTTCTCCATCTTTAATCTTCTGAGTAAAAAAAGGAATAACAGATCCGGTACTCTCAAGAACATTTCCATAACGCACTATGGTAAAAATGGTTGGTGCACTTCCCCTTCTTCTATTGCTTACTGAAAAAATCCGTTCTGCAAGGAATTTACAAGCACCATAAGTGTTGATCGGAGAGCAGGCTTTATCAGTGGAAACAAAAACAGCCGTGGTGACATTATTCTCCAAGCAGGCTTGGACAACATTAACTGTTCCTAAAATATTGGTCTTAATGGACTCGTCAACATTATACTCAATCATATCAAGTCGCTTGAGTGCAGCAGCATGAATGACGATATCGGCACCTTGTGCAGCCCTTCGTAATCGATCATAATCACGGACATCACCGATAAAATGACGAAGAAGAGGATTTTCAGCAAAAAGTTGCTGCATGTAATGGTGTTTGACTTCATCTCTGCTTAAAACACGAATACTGTGAGGACCATACGGAAGAATATTTTTCACCAAATGCCTCCCTAAAAAACCAGTGCCACCCGTAATAAGGATGGTTTTGTTCTCGAAAAGATTCCTTAATTGTTTTTTCAGAGGAAGAGGCATGGTATTTAGTCTTTGATTAAATATTACTCAAGTCAGATGTTAATGGTGTTTTTTTATTTTCTCCTGAACAAGATTATTTGCGCGAAGGAGGCTTTCAAACGTACCCGCATCACTCCAAAACCCCGAAACAAAATGGGCCATCATCTTATTGTTACGAACATACCAGTTATTAACATCAGTAATTTCCAGTTCTCCGCGAGCTGAGGGCTGTAATGCTTTAATGACGGTAAACACCTTAGAGTCATACACATACAATCCAGTAACACAATAATGAGATTTTGGATGTTTTGGCTTTTCCTCAATGCCCACCACCTTATTACCTTGAAGCTCTGCAACGCCAAAACGTTGTGGGTCAGGAACCTCTTTGAGAAAAATCATAGCACCTTCGTGAAAGTTTGCAATAGGAATTTTAAAATCATCTTCAAAGATATTGTCTCCGAGAACAACCATAAGAGGGTGGTCATCAGCAAAACGCTCAGCAAGCCCTAAAGCCTGTGCAATACCTCCGGCCTCATCCTGAATCTCGTAGGTTAACTTAACACTAAATTCCTTTCCTGAACCAAGTAAGTTAAGGAAATGACCAGCGTGACCTGGACCAGAAACAATAAGAATCTCGGTAATTCCTGCCTTAATCAAGGTTTCTAAGGGGTAATAGATCATCGGCTTGTGGTAAATCGGCAAAAGATGCTTATTCGTTACTTTAGTCAATGGCATTAAACGACTTCCTGTCCCCCCTGCAAGAATAACCCCTTTCATGATAATGCTCCTTATATTGCCTTATATTTTTATCAAAAAAACTTCATCGAGGCATCCTTATCGATTCATCGATGTATGCTTTCAGAGCCTCTTTCCATGGCCTTAGTGTTATGGTCGTCTTAGTGTCCAAAAGAATAGAACACATCGGCCGCTGTGCAGCTCTTTTAAGTTCGTTACTCGTGATGGGAATTACTCTAACCTTTATATTTGTTATCCTTTTAATCTCCTGAGCAAACTCATACCAGGTACAGTTCCCCTGGTTGGTTATATGATAGATCCCCGAAGGGTATGGATGGGGCTGGTGCATCAGTATTTGTTTAATACCAGAAGCAAGATCTTTGGTATACGTAGGACAACCCTGTTGATCATTAACGACAGAAATCTCATCCTGCTTTTGTGCTAGCTGGAGAATTGTTTTGACGAAGTTCTTTCCATAATGACCATACAACCATGAGCTTCTCACAATAAAATAACGTGATTGCGGGGAGGACATAGAGGACATAGTTGAGACTAACAGCTGTTCCCCTTGTTCTTTTGACTTCCCATAGACATTGATCGGATGAGTAAGATCATTTTCTTTATATCCTTGGGTGTTCGTACCATCAAAGACATAATCGGTGCTTACATGAACCAAAGTAGCATGAATCGTGCTAGCTATTTGTGCCAAGTTGCCGACTGCATCGCCATTTACCTTATATGCATAAGCAAGATTAGTCTCACAACCATCAACATCAGTATATGCAGCAGCATTAATAATAATGTCTGGACGGAGCAATGCTAGACGCTTCTGAACCATTGCTCTATCAGTTATATCTAGTTCATCTTTTCCCCATCCTACCGGAGAATACTCATGAAATGCCTCCAAGAGGTCATGACCAAGCATACCATGGCTACCAAGAATAAGAATTTTCATTTTTATTCAAGGATCCTCGTTTTTTTCATTACTGTTGCAAGAGCCATCGACATAGGTACGTTTAAATTTTTTTTAATTTTTTCCACCATGCTTCATGTTGTTGATACCATGCTACGGTTTCTTGTAAGGCATCGGTAAAATGAAACTGAGGTTGCCACCCTAATTGACGAATCTTTTGACAATCCAGCGAATATCTTCTATCATGACCGAGTCGATCAGGTACTTTTTGAATAAATGACTCTTCTCTATGAGTAAACTGTAGCAACAATTTGGTAAGTTCATAGTTAGAACATTCATTCCCACCGCCGATGTTATAGATCTCACCGGTCTTTCCCTGCGTAGCAACAAAATCGATTGCCTCACAGTTATCAAGAACATACAACCAATCGCGGACATTCATACCATCACCATACAGAGGAACTTTTTTTCCTTCAAGAAGATTGGTCACAAACAGAGGAATCATTTTTTCTGGATACTGGTAGGGCCCAAAATTGTTGGAGCTTCTCGTAACAACAACAGGCAATCCAAAAGTAACAAAAAAGCCTCTGACAAGTAACTCTGCGCTTGCTTTCGACGCCGCATACGGAGAATTTGGCTCTAAAGGATCTGTTTCTTTAAAGGATCCATTCAGTATGCTTCCATACACTTCATCGGTGGATATATGGACAAAGCGTTTAACATGCATTTTTTTTGCTGCCTCGAGAAGAACATGAGTACCCAACACATTGGTTCGTGTAAAGACATACGGATCTTTAATAGAATTATCAACATGGCTTTCTGCGGCAAAATGAAAGACTAGATCGACATGCTGCATACATTTTTCAACAAGTTCTCGATCACAAACATCTCCATGGACAAAACGGTAATGCGGATGAGATGCAATATCCTTGAGGTTGTCCAGATTTCCACAGTACGTCAGGGCATCAAAATTAACAAGATGCACATGCGGATGTTTTTGAAGGTAATAACGGACAAAATTACTTCCAATAAATCCCGCTCCACCAGTTACTAAAACCGTCACACGCTCTGGATTTGCAGCATGCATTTAACCACCCTTTGTTCCTTTCCAGGTGTAGGGAATTTTATCAGTATTAAAAGGTAAACGGTATTCATCTGGATTTTGGTGATGATATGGTTCTGTTGGCACATTCAGAATAATAGACTGCTCATCGGAAGCACATTCAAACCCATGAAATACATACGGTGGAATGGATAAAACCATTGGGTTTTCTTGACGGTCAAGAATAAACTCATTAACCTCTCCTTTAGTGCGTGAATCCTCACGATCATCATAGAGAACTACCTTTACTTTGCCCTGAACACAGCAAAAATTATCGCGTTGTACTTTATGATAGTGCCATCCCTTGACATAGCCCGGGTAGGAAGTGGTAATGTATGCTTGACCAAATTTTTCAAAAAGAGGGTCATCACGACGGAATATCTCCAAAAGTTCTCCTCGCTCATCCTTATAGAGTTTTAGTTTTTTTATTTTAACACCCTCAATCATTCTTATCCCTCCGTACTGATTGTAGCAACATACTTTGCTTCATAAGTTCCTCCCAGCTTTCATTATTGGTTGACATCAATAGAAAAAACAGAATAAATAACAAACGAAGGCTTAATTCTATAGGGGAAACATTGAGCATATTATTTTGCATAAACCATACAAAGCTATTACCTATTAATGCAAAGGCAATGCCTACCCCTAAGATATGAAATGGCTGATAATAAAATAATTCTCGCAGTTTATGCCAGCATTTATTACAAAAACCTTTTTCGTTATTGGTAGCTATGATCTCTTCATTTCGGCTAAAATAGGGTGAAACAATACGGTAAAGGAAACTCTCCTTAAAAAATCCTTGATGGGAAAAGACACTCTTGGTAAGGAAAAAGCTATGGTTTATCAAGAGGAACAAACGCTGCTTGATCCTTTTAAAAAGTCCACGAGACGTCGACGTGCGAGAAAAAAGATGAAATTGTTGAGAGAATCTTTCTTCTTTGTTATGAAAAGTGCTCTCTCTACGTTGTTGCTTGATAACAGCAATTCCTTGTCTAAGCAAAGAGAGGAGGTACGACATTTTCAAAGACTGCTACAGAGAATAGTAATGAACCTTCTCAAACTTCTCAAATTCTTGTTTCTGTTTCATGACCCCGCGTAAATCTACGAAGATATTGGGATCGGATAGTAATTTAAGGACTGTTTGGGGCGATAGAGCGAGAAATTCACGATGAATAACTGCAAGGATGATAGCATGGTAGTGAGCAGCAGTATCCAGAGTAACAAAGGGTGCATGAAATTCCTTTTCTGCATCTTCTTTTGTAACATAGGGATCATAAACAGAAACCTTAACACCATGTTGCTGAAGTCCTCGAATAATATCCTTTACTTTACTATTTCGTATATCAGGTACATTTTCTTTAAAGGTCAATCCAAGAATGAGAACATTGCAACGTCTCGGATCAGCATTATATTTTTGTAATGCCTGTAGTGTCATTCCAGCAACATAGGTTGCCATAGAATCATTGATAGTTCTTCCTGCAAGAATCACCTGAGGATGATATCCAAGTTGCTGGGCTTTATAGGTAAGGTAATAGGGATCAACACCAATGCAATGACCTCCCACAAGACCTGGATGAAATTTTAAAAAATTCCATTTTGTACCTGCTGCTTCAAGCACATCATAGGTATCAATTCCCATCTTTGCAAAGATGAGGGAGAGTTCATTCATCAAGGCAATGTTGAGGTCTCGTTGGGTATTTTCAATAACCTTTGCTGCTTCTGCAACTTTAATGGTTGGTGCAACATGGATTCCTGCTTTGATAATTGATCCATAAACTGAAGCAATAATGCCTGTACTTTCTTGATCCATTCCTGAAACAACCTTAACAATTTTATCAACGGTATGCTCTTTATCACCAGGATTGATGCGTTCTGGTGAATATCCTACCTTAAAATCACTACCGCAACGCAAACCACTTTCTTGTTCTAAAATAGGGACACAATCCTCTTCAGTGCATCCAGGATACACCGTAGATTCGTAAACAACAATAGCTCCTTTCTGCAGATGCTGACCGACGGTTTTTGTCGCGGCGTAGACTGGCCCTAAATCAGGTCGGTTAACTTGGTCAACAGGAGTTGGTACGGTAACAATAATAAAATCCGATTGTTCCAACGAGGTTGGATCGGTCGTTAAGGTAATCTGAGCAGACTGTAAGTCTGCTTTGGTGACTTCATTAGTTCTATCAAACCCCTCACGCAGTTCTTTGATACGCTTTGGACTGATATCAAACCCAATAACCGGTTTCTGTCTTCCAAAAGCAACTGCTAAGGGTAAACCAACATACCCTAGGCCAACAAGTGCTATCATACGATTATGGGTTGGTATTTGTTTCATGTACTCTTTCCCTCTGTATTCTTTTTTCCTAAACGTTTTTTCCTAAAGCATAATATGATTTATACCACACAACAAAACGTTTAACTCCATCCTCAATTTTTGTTTTTGGTTCAAATCCTAAGAGACGTTTTGCCCTGCTGATGTCCGCAAAGGTTTCTGGAACATCTCCTGGTTGCAAGGGTAATAACTTCTTTTCTGCTTTCTTACCGAGTTCTTTTTCTAAGCATGCAATGAAATACAAGAGTTCAACACTCTGAGAATTTCCTAAATTAATGATGGCAAATCCCCTAGGCTTATCAAGGGAAGCAATAACACCTGAGACGATATCAGAAATATAGGTAAAATCACGCTTCATCTTTCCGTGATTGTACACTTCTATTGGCTTACCATTGAGGATGTTTTTCGTAAAGATAAACATGGCCATATCTGGCCTGCCATACGGCCCATAGACCGTAAAAAAGCGTAAGCACGTAATGTTCATGCCATAGAGATAGTGGTAACTGTGACACATAAGCTCTCCTGCACGTTTTGTGGCAGCATAGAGTGAGATTGGCTGGTTGACTGGATCTTCTTCAGCAAAAGGAATTTTCGTATTTCCTCCATAGACCGATGAACTTGAGGCAAAGACAACATGGTTTATCTTATGCTTTCGTGCGAGTTCAAGAATAGTAAGCGTTCCTTTCAGATTAGATTCTTCATAAACAAAGGGATTGGTTAAGCTATAACGGACTCCTGCCTGGGCTGCTAAATGACAGATGGCATCAATCTTATGGTGCTTAACGATTTGTTGCAGTGCATCACCCTGCGCAATATCTTCCTTGACAAAGACAAAGGATCGTGGCTTTGTTTTTGCATATTCCTCTAGCTTCTTTAGTCGTGCTTCTTTCAAAGAAACGTCATAATAATCATTGAGGTTATCAATGCCAAGAACAATGTCTCCACGATCTAGGAGAGCTGTTGCAACATGAAAGCCGATAAAGCCTGCCACTCCAGTAACCAGAATGTTCATCCCAACCACGTCGTCAAGTTTGAAGGTTAACTCCTCTCTTTATTTTGGTGGATGGAAGCGGCGCTTATATATAAAGCCTATCGATTATAGATCCACCTGAGTACTGTTAAAGAAACGCCCTCCCAAAAGCTTTATAAAGCTGGGTCAAATCTCTTCCTCCTCTACAGCGGGGTAGGGCAGTCAGGAGTGCCCGGAGGGCTCATAACCCTCAGGTCGGAGGTTCAAATCCTCTCCCCGCTACTTTCTTCCCATTTTTTTATTTTTTCTCTGTGTTTCCTCAAAATTTTTAAAGATCACCATCATTCTTGATAGGTGAGTATCTACACAAAGATTTTGGGGGCCAGTGATCCAAGCATTGGTTTAGAACAGGAAGTTGACTCTTTCCATGGGCTCAATCGGCGCGCCTTAGAAGAGATGGGCGTATTGGGTGAAGCAGTTTTTCGTAGAGCCCTTGTTGGAGAGAGCTATAGACAAAAGGATGCACTTCCCGAACAGTTCAAGGCTTTAGAGGATGCCATCACTACATTGACTGATTATGTTGATGATCTTGAAGAGATACCTAAAGTTAATAAAACCCTACTCAAAGGTAAAAAAACTCATCTCCTGAGAAAACTGGGAGAAGCTACACGAGAGCTTCACTATCTCTTTACCTTTGGCTATCATCAACCGGTGATGGCCCAGAGTACGGTTGATTCTCCCTTTATCCATCCTCTTATTCGAGAACCCTTTGATTCTTTTCGAAGAATATTGGCTGCAGACAGTAGTCCGCATCTTATGGTATCTTCCATCACAACGCTTGAAGATTATGTGAGAGTTATGCATGAACAAGCAGTAGGGAGTTTTGGAAGAGTGGCAGAGCGTTTGTCAGAGGGTTATGGTATCTATGAACTCAGTAGGCATCATCATATCTCTTCTCCAGACACATTACCCGTCCCTGAGGAAATTCTCAAGAGTCCTATGGGCGCAATAGTCCGTGCATTTGAGCATTACAATAGAGGTATTGCATCTTCTCGCGATTGCGTAGCAGGTGGATTCATAACCAAACGAAGTTTCTGGTGGATCAGTAAACTCGGCTATCATATGGGTTATTGGTTTATTCTCTATGATGCAGCAGACGATAGCTTCGATGTACGATTTGAGCTCGGCGAAGGAGGATATGGAAACTGTCGTATTGAATACTGTACAAAACTCTTTCCTCTTGAGGGGTTTACCGACAAAGGGTGGCACAACTTGTACCGAGCTAGGAAAAAGGTACAGCTGAGTGATTTACACAAAACAATGACCTTTCTTCTGTTCATAGCTCCCAATCTCTTTAATCTTGATCTAAAGCCTGCAAGATTTGAGCCACAAGAGCTCGTAGAACGGTTTGAGGTAGTGTACCGTCATCAGATGCGGGTTCAAGGCACCCCTCTTCCTGGTGATGAACATAACAAAGAGACTATGGGGGATGGCCGGGTAGGGTCTCTCAGAGAAGATGATCTGAGTTATGGCCGCCAGTGGCATATCTCACTTTAAGCGACCTTAGCAAGGTTTATATAACGTATGATGTTCGCTTACCGTTGGTTTATACAAAAAAGACAACAAGTTATGAAGCAGCAAGGTAAACAACCATTGAATTGATTGAGGTGATACCATGGTGAAGGTTGCCATTAATGGCTTTGGAAGGATTGGACGACTGGTGTTTAAAGCAGGATTTCAGGATCCGGCGCTTGAGTTTGTCGCAGTAAATGACTTAACAGATACAAAGACCTTGGCACATCGATTGCAGTATGATTCTGTTCATGGAAGGTTTCCCGTACCAGTCGAAGCAGTTGAGGATGGTCTGGTAATTAAGGGAAAGAAAATCAAAGTTCTTTCGGAAAAAGATCCAGCAAAATTACCATGGAAAGCACTCAATGTTGATGTTGTTGTTGAGAGCACCGGATTCTTCAGAAAATGGGAAGAGGTAGAATTGCATCGCAAAGCAGGAGCAAAAAAAGTTCTTCTCTCAGCACCAGGTAAAGGAGAACCGGTTATTCCGGATTATGTCATTGGCGTGAACTTTCAAAAGTATAACAAGAATACCGAACACATTATCAGTAATGCATCGTGTACAACCAATTGTCTGGCTCCCATTGTCAAAGTTCTCCATGAAAAGTTTGGGGTCGAGAAAGGTTTCATGACAACCGTGCATGCCTACACCTCTGACCAAAAATTAATGGATGCTCCCCATAAAGATCTTCGACGAGCAAGAGCAGCAGCTGCCAGCATTATACCAACGACAACAGGAGCTGCTAAAACCGTTGGAAAGGTTATTCCTGACCTTAAAGGAAAGCTTGACGGGTTAGCGCTTCGTGTTCCAACACAGGATGGCTCTATTACTGACTTTGTAGCTTTAGTCAAGAAAGAAGTAAGTATAGAAGCGGTTAACGCTGCGTTCAAGGAAGCTGCTCAAGGGAACTTAAAAGGAGTCATGGCCTATTGCGAAGACCCGATTGTTTCTGTCGATATCATTGGAAATTCCCATTCCAGTATTATTGATGCACCCTCTACCATGGTCATGGGAAACCTCGTGAAGGTCGTTTCCTGGTACGACAATGAGTGGGGATACAGCTGCAGAATGGTCGATATGCTGAAACGGATGATGTAAACTATACTCTTTTTTGATTAATCCATCCAACAAATAGGACTTAACATTTTTTTCGGCTTCTTTTATTCGTTCATTGTTTAACATCGTTTACCAGCTCATAAAATGCTTCGACCCCATAAAGAATTATATTGTTTCTTACAATTTCGTTGCCAACATTGAATTCTTTGCTTTTTAGCATGGCTAGAAACTGGTCTGAATTAAATTCCTGCAAATGGACGCTTATAGGAGTTATGCTTAATATTGCATTTATGTCCCTGCTTATTTGCTGATTATCAGTTATTAAACATAAATCAATATCTGAGCCTTTTTGATTAGTTTTGTTTGCATAGGACCCAAAAAGAATTAAACAATAGAACGGACTTTTTACGTCTTTGATTCTTTTGTAGATTAATTTTAGGCTTTTGCTTTTGAATAATTCTTCCTTTTTCGTTTCCTCAATTTCAACAATTTTGCTATGAAATCGGTAATTAAAAACACAAACCTTTGCATTCCCATGTTTGGTTATATTTATTAACTCCTCTTGGGCTAATTTCATGATTTCTTCATAGACTATTTTATAATTCATTCTCAAGGACTCAGCTACTTTTTTTATCGTAAATGTTTTGTCCTTATTATCAACGAATAATTTTAACACTTTAAGGTTGTTGTTCATATTCATGTAGTTTTCAGGAGAGATCATTATTACTTTTATATAATAGAACTATTACATTTTAGTAATAATATATAAATGTTTCGGAAATCAGGAACAAAATAATTTCTGAGTGATTTTTATAAGTGATAACTACAAAAATAACAACAACAAAGGCGGGAGACGGTTATTTTGCTATGTTCCACAAAAGATTAAACTGTTTTCTATAAGTTTCGGCGACTTCTTTATTCTCAATCACAATAAGGTAATAAGGTGTTCCTAGAATAAAAATAGCGACTTTATCATTATATATTATCTGTGCTGTTTTTCCTATATATTTGCTATCCAGTTCTTTGTATTCAAGATGAGGATTTTTTATTTTTGTAGCGCCAGTTTTTACAATTATTTTTTCTTTGATGTTTCTAGACTTCATCGTATTCAGATATTGTTTAAGATAGATCGGCTCTACTTCCTCCATTAAAACATCTTCATCAATGCCTACTAAATATGCTTTATCGTTCTTCCTTAACGTTGAAACCATATCGTTGAGGAGGACTCTATAAATTCGCTTTCCTCGGTGAAGTTCTACTTTTGTTTCTTCTTTCTTCAATGTTGCTAATTTCATTAAATCGGGCACTGCTTTTTCAAGGCTTTCTAATCTGAATTTTAACAGCTCAATAAGATTTTGAGGGTTAGTAGCTTGATAATATTTTTTGTTCATTTTAAGAAGAACATTAACCACCTCTTTTTCCTGCATTCTTTCAAGTGCATCATAGACATATCCCCTATGTAATCCTAATTTTTGAGAAATTTCTGAGGGATTTGTCATTCCATACTCCAACAAAAGTAGGTAAATCCTCACTTCATTGTCAGTTAACCCTAATTCTTTGAGTTGTTGTTCATGCATACTTCATAGGAAAACTTGATCCTATATAAATTTTCGTACTTTAAAGTGCGACAAAACTTTAAGTAATCCTCCACAATAGTAACTACAATAAAGTGGTCAATTAGATACCATGACATACCTCCTTGGAATAAACCATGCCTATCATGAATCTTCAGCATGTCTGATTAAAGATGGCTCAATGGTAGCGGTAGCTGAAGAAGAACGTTTCAATAGGATAAAGCACGCAAAACCAGCACAAATTGATAATCCTGATGAGCTTCCTATAAATACCATCAATTTTTGCTTGGAAAAAGCAGGAATTACTCTTGCAGAAGTTGATTACATTGCCAGTTCTTTTAGTCCAGCAAAGAGGCTAAGAAATAAGGGAAGAAATAAAGAATTTCATGATCTGGTTATTGAAGGAGATTGGGGCAGTAACACGGGAGAATCTCTTTTTTACGAGAAACTTCGGCAAGTACCTCAAAAATTGTCAGATATTTATGAGCTTGACATGAGAGAAAGATTTCACTGGATTGACCACCATACCTCTCATGCAGGAAGTGCTTATTTTGTCTCTCCATTTGAAGAAGCAGCTATTTTAGTAGTTGATGGTATTGGAGAAATTGAATCAACAACTCTCTCCAAAGGAGAAGGAAACAAGATAAGGCTATTGAAGAGTATTAACTACCCTCATAGTTTAGGATTCTTGTGGGAAAAACTCTCAATATTTCTGGGGTTTACCGAATACGATGCCGGTAAAGTAATGGGATTGGCTTCCTATGGAGACCCTAACCGATATTATGATACATTAAGACAATTTGTAAACGTTGGTACAAGAGGCTTTACTGTTGATCACACCGTAGTAAGATTTAGAGGTAATGATCATAGTGGTTTAGAACAAATTTTAGGACGTAAAAGAGACCCCCACGATGAATTAGAAGAAAGACACGCAGATATTGCAGCAGCATTACAGAGAATCACCGAAGAAATTCTGCTCAAACTTGCTCATCATCTCTCCGAATCTACCGGAAGCTCAAACGTATGTCTCGCTGGGGGAGTTGCTCTCAATTGTGTTGCTAATAGCATTCTTCTCGAGAAAGGCCCATTTAAGGATGTGTACATTCAACCAGCAGCACATGATGCAGGAACTGCAATCGGAGCGGCTTATTTTATCTGGAATCATCAATTAGGAAATCCGAGAAGTTTTGTTATGGACCATGCCTATTTTGGGCCAGAATATTCTCAAGAAGAGATCAGACAGGCATTGGACGAAAATAGGCTCACGTATGTTCATGTTGAAGAGATAGAAAAAGAAGTCGCAAAGCTAGTTGCAGATGGTAATGTTGTTGGATGGTTTCAGGGACGAATGGAAGTTGGACCAAGAGCATTGGGCAACAGGTCACTTCTTGCTGATCCTCGCAACCCTAAGATGAGAGATATTCTGAACATGAAAGTAAAACATAGAGAATATTTCAGACCATTTGCTCCGTCGGTATTAGTAGATAACGCTGATGATTGGTTTAGTATTCCTCAAAAGTCAATTTCATCTGACTTTATGCTTTTTGCTTACCGTGTAAACGATGAGAAGAAAGGCGTAATTTCTGCGGTCACTCATGTTGACGGAACAAGTAGAATTCAAACGGTTAGAGAAGGAACAAATCCCAAATATTACAAACTCATACAGGAATTTGAAGCTCTTACAGGAGTACCTCTTATTCTGAATACGTCGTTTAATGATAGAGAACCAATAGTTTGCAGTCCGCAAGATGCTGTTAGTACATTTCTCAAAACGAGAATTGATTATCTTGCTATTGGCAATTTCTTAGTCTCGAGGGAGGAGAACAATGGCAGATAACCCAGCGATTCCAGATGCATCGATCATGTTTGATCCTGTTAGAGATACGTATGGAAGTCGGCTCGCTTTGGTGTTTGGCAATGAGTTCAAAGGTGGAGAATGCCCATTTTATACAGCAAGGCAATGCTATCATTGTGATATTGGAGCAGGAGAAGGAACACCATTTACAACTGAGATGAACAAAAAGAGACTAGAATTTTTCATACAGTATTATGGTGATGTTCTCAGGAATGTAGAACATTTGGTAGTGTATAATTCAGGCTCAACATTGAATAAAGCAGAAATGTCAAGAATGACATTGGAAAATATTGCAGCGTATGCTTCATCTTTAAATCGATGTAGCATTGTATCTTTTGATTCACGAGAGATGTATGTAACTGAGGATTCATTGGATTATTTAGTTGGTAGATTAAGAGGAGACCAACAAGCAAGAGTTATTTTAGGAGTTGAATCTCAAAGTGATGAAGTGAGAATTGGAAAACTTAATAAGAAAATGAAGAGAGAGAAAATTGAAAAGGCTTTTGAAGTTGCAGGAGAATATAAAGGGAACGTGGGCATTGATGTTAATATTGTATTTCAACCACCAGAATTAATTGGGGAAGAAGCAATAAGGGAAGCAGTTGAAACACTCCGTTCTGGTTTGAATCTAGGAGAAAGATATGGAGCACCCATAGATTTTAATTTTCATCCCTATTATCCATCGAAGAGAAGTAGAGCTATATATCCAGATCATCCTCGTGCAAGTCTGGAAGATTCAAAAGAAGCATTACGAAGAATGAAGGCAGAGATTGACGCACGAAGAAGTGACACAAGAATTTTTATTGGTTGGCAAGATGAAAAACATGACCAACAGCAAGCATTAAGAGGAATAGAGTTAGAGCAAGGAATGGAAACGTTTGATAGATTTAATACCACACAAGACATTAAATTCTTATAAGAGAAAAAGGAGAAAAAGACAAAATTATTTATGGTATTGTTATAAGAATACCACCAAGAGTTGTATCGTTTACTTTTCAACAGAAAACAAGGCATTGAGGTAGATAGCAACAAAATTCATAATCTCTGGCTTTGCAGCTTCGATAAACATGAGTGTGCCAGCAACATCATGACCTCCTCCATGAATCATAGCATAAGGAAACCGTTTCTTCATTTCATAAATCATCGTGTTCAGGTTAAATGCCGTCCCCTCAGTAGCACGAACAGTAAGAGCAGTATTTCCTATACCTAAAAAGATAATAGGCACAAGAGGCTTTTCTCCTTGACCTTCTTTTTGGTATTTGCTTAAGATAAATCGAAAAGCCATACCCGTAATCTTACCTCTCGACGGCCATTCTCCTCGTACATCAATTGAATCCAAGTCTAATGTTGCAAGAATAAATGCCTGTCGATGCTCAACACGCACATAATACTGGAATAAAGCAAGGTATTGCTGTTTTCTGGTTTCAATCTCCTTTTTGAGATGTAAGAGAAAGGATTGTTGAGTCTGGAGAGGACTCGTGAGAAGATCATCAATAAGCGATGATTCAAGGTATTTTAAGTACGATGCTTCAAAATCAACGCACACGGCAAGATCCTCAAGATAGTGAGGGACATAACCTGCATCATAGGCAAGTTTGATGTATGCCTGAAACTCTGAACCTGTACTCCGATCTGCAATACCACTCAAGGCAGGCAAAAATGCTGGTACGCGTGCACTTGTGGATATCCATCGGGCAATTTCCGCAGCTAACATCCCTGCTGTAAGCTGTTTATTGCCGCCAACAAGATAAGGATTTACATGTGCATCCAGAAATGCATCCACGAGAGATTTACCCTCAACGATCCTACCTGGATCATGATGGTCAATAACCAAAAGCTGACAACCATACAACCGTAATTTTTGGAGAGCGAACAAATCATCTTGGGTAGAACCATTATCCACAACAATGATCAAAGGTTCTTTTGTCCGTAAACGCTGTATATCAGTAAGGCTTGAGGTAATATCCTTGAGTGCATCGGTGTAATCATAAAAGGGTGTTTTGGAGGGAATTCTTTTCCATAATCTTTTTCGTAACGCATCTTCTCCATGTTCTTTTTTTATCTGCGGTAAGATCGCTTGTTCAAGTGCAAGAGCACCGCAATAACCATCACAATCAGCATGATGCCTGAGAAGAATAGGCCTTGCTTCAAGAATCGCATAGCGGATTACTTTTACTGCCTGAAGGATATGTGGCCTCAGACTATCCAACACAGAAGAAGAAACCAAAAAGCTCGTTTGTTCTGGCTCTGTTCGTTCATCCATGCGTTCTTGAATGACCTGTAACGCCATGGTACGATCATTTCCCTCAAGAGGAGTATATCCCTGTAATGTTCCCTCAAAGGTAGGAAATATTTGTGTTAACGCAATACGCACATGAATAACATCTCCTGGATTAAGTTTGGGAAATGCACGCTGCCCAGGACCAACAAATGCCTTTGCCATAACCTTTCCGGTTCCATCACCAAAAAAAAAGAGTGTTGGGCCAGTCGTTTGTTGGACGTCAATTACCTGTACCTCAAACAGAGATATTCTTCCAATGTCCTGTTCCGAGATTTCACGGATACACTTAGGAATGCTATTCATTTTTGGCAAAGAGTTAAGATAATAAACAGATACATTAACCTTCTAACATTCTTTCTCGATACTATCGATAAGTTTTATTCTTCGATGATGACGTTCCTCACTTGAGAAAGGAGTCATTAACCAAACATCAGTAATCCTTTGGGCAGTTTCTGTATCAAGAATTCTTCCCCCGAGACAAAGGACATTTGCATCATTATGCTCTCGACTTGCCTGAGCGGTCTTCAGGTCATGGCAGAGTGCTGCACGAATGCCTTTCACTTTGTTGGCAACAATAGACATACCAATACCTGTACCACAAATAAGTATGCCACGCTCATGTTTTTTTGCTACTTGTTGAGCTACGGTTTGTCCAACAGAGGGATAATCAGCAGGATTTACGCTGAAAACACCTTTATCCTCAACCCTATATCCTTTTTTCTGAAGATAGGTTTTTAATTGCTCCTTGAGGGCAAAGCCTGCATGATCAGATCCTATGACAAGGTTCATGGAGTTCATGGTATTTCTCGTATTTTTCTGAGCTGTATCTTTGGCTTGTTTCATAAGAGAATTATGTTTTTTTGCTCTCATGTATCAGGTGAACACTCTACAACATCATCATAACTTAGTTTGGATTGCCTTCGGAGAGATGATAGCACTATTTCCTGTTGGATCTTCAATAATGATTTTGAGTTTTTCCTGACCAAACATAACTCGCTGTAATTTTTTCACAAGATTTTTGGCTTTCTTTTTTGTGCTTTTATCTTCCTCTTCTTCACGAACAACATCAATCTGCTGCTTAACCCGCTGAAGCAGACCCTCAACATTGGTAATGTACCCTTCTGCACCCATCCCTGGGGTAATGGTAGTTACATGCGGGATCTTAATCGTTGCTTCGCTCGATCGTACAATACGGATGTTCATGTCTTCTTCACCTGTTACTTCAAGCGTAAAGCGTGAAGACTCTTTTTTCTCAAGTGCCTCCACATCAGATTTCTTGACATGACAATGATTACACTGCATGGAAAAAAGATACAATTTATTAAAGTAAGGAACTTCAACGACCTGTTCGCTGAGTATGAGGTTATTTGTATGACAAAAAGGACACGGCTGATTTTTCAAGATATCTATACCATCTCCAGAAGGTTGCTGCTCAGAAGATTGCTGTTCATTATCGTTGGTCTCTGCCATACATTCCATAGATCCCTGCGACTATAAAAAGTTTACGCTTTATATTTTAATTAAGCATAAGCGTTGCAAAGAGCTACATATTCTCCTGGGCAGAAGATTGTTCAGAAGCGTTTACAACCGTCGTTTGTTTGTTGCGATAGATCTGTGCTATTGCAGGTGTTACAACGAGATAATCATCGCCAAACCCAGCAATATCCCCATCAATTACATCGGTTGTTTTCTTTAATTTGTTTACCGCTCGCTTTAGCTCAATAAGATCCTTATCCTTTAATGGACGGATATTAATCAATGCAATAGTTTTTCCTGTTCGTATTGCATCAAGGATTTCCTTTACATCAGAAAAATCATCAAGCACATAAGGGCGAACAACGAGTTTACTCTTATCAGCTTTTTGTTCAGTGCTATCGAGCTGGACATAATCATCAACATACTCTCCTTCGCCTTCCATCTCGTCTTCTTCATCAGAACCAAGGATTGTTTCTTTAATACGTGAAAAAAATCCCATTTTCTTACCCTCCTTGACCCTCGCCATTACTCTCTTCTTCGAGGAATATAACTTCTTGCTTTGGGAAAGAGATTGGTAAAGATATATATAAATGTTTCGATAAATAATCTACTGTCCGATGAAAACTAACCCAACGTACTAACCACGCTTGTTATACGGAGAAGGTTTTTGTTTGGTGGGAGGCAGACTCTTTATAAACGTCACGATCTCTTTTTCGACAATTTCTGGGTTGTTGAGCACGATAATATGATTTGCATTTGGGATAACATTCAAGGTTGATTGCTTAACGAGCATTCGTATTTTTCGGGCAACTAACACCGGAAAGATAAGGTCTTTTTCTCCTACGATGATAAGGACAGGCCGTTTCATACGACGTAAGATAGCGGTCCCATCAAAATGGGCAATGGCTTCATAAGTAAACAACCATGACCGTAGTGAGGTGTGGGTAATATCAGAATAAATCCTCAACAGATTAAAATCTCCCGTGCCCTTAAATTTCGAGAAATCAACATGGGAAAGCTGCGTCTTTCTCAGGAACTTATGCTGCAAAATTGCATGGCGGAGATTTCTTAGAAAAGGATAACTGGTAAATATCTTTTTCAGGTATTGTGGGGCTTTGTAGGTCGTGTCAATAAGCACATATGCCTTTGCCAAACGAGGATAGAGGCTGTAGAAGGTAATAGCAACCATGCCTCCAAAACAATGGCCTACAAGGACAACGTTCTTTAAACGTTCTTGGTGAAGCACACCGGCAATGTCTTGTGCAAAAGAGGTAAGCTGATAAGCATCAAAGGTGTGTGGTCTATCAGAAAGTCCATGGCCACGCAAGTCAATGGCAAGGGTTGCAATACCTCGGTTATGGAAAGCATGGCGTTCTCTGTTCCATGCATTTAAATCACCACCTGCACCATGGATAAAGACGAGAAAAGACTGGTTCTGTTGTGCTGTTCGTCGAGCATGCAACGTAGAGGGCTGTTGTGTCTTCACCTCATGGATATCGTAATGTATCTTTGTCCCATCAAAGCTGACATAGGTACGTTGCATATTACTTTACCGACTTCTGTTTAAACTCTTCAATCTCTTTGAGGAATCGTTCAACGGTTTTCATCACATGCTCAGGCTGTGTTTTCAGGATGGTAGCAGCTTCTTTCAAGACATCACCATGAGAGGTTTCTTTTGATGTTAAGGTTAACTCTTCAGGGAGCAAAGGCTTTCCTTTTTCAACAGCTTTTTTTGCCTTTTTCCAGACTGCAAAGAGTTCAGCAACCCGAGAAGGGATGGACGATTCTGGTACACCTAAACGCTTTGCTAATGCTGTGGCAGTAGTATGGACATCTCCTGCTGTTTGTTCTGCTCGTTTTCCTGCAGTAAAGGTAAGGCGAACAATACCATCTTGGATTTTTGTTGATTTCAAGAGGTGAATGTCACCAACTTCTCGGGTATTGTTCACATGAGTTCCTCCACAGGCCTGAACATCAATACCGGGGATTTCCACAATACGAAGTTTTTTTCCTGGAACAACCCCCCCTTGATAAATACGCATACCATAGCGTTGTTCTGCATCATTTCGAGGAATAAAACTCAGGCAAAGGGGAAGTGCTTTAGCAACAAGTCCATTTGCTTCTTGCTCCAAGAGAGCCAGCTGATGATCATCTATTTTCTGATAATGCGTAAGGTCTAAGGTTGCTTTTTCTTCTGTTTTTCGTGCACCTGCCTGGTTGATATGTTTTCCTAAAACTTTTCGTGCAACGGCATTAATAATATGCGTAGCAGTATGATGTTGGGCTAGCTGTCGTCTCCTCACAGGATCAATCATTACCGTAACCGTATCACCCACGGTAAAATTCGGCTGTTGAGCTAAAACATGAACAATATGGGCACCTTGCTTAAAGACATCAACCAGAGGAATGTTGTTTATTGTTCCAGTGTCATGCAACTGTCCACCACTCGTCGGATAGGCAACGGTTTTGTCAAGCACAACATACTTATCAATAATGTTGAGCGCCTTGCTTTTACTCTCCAACTGCAGATAATTCTGGTAATACAATGCCTCGGTGTCAGGGACATCGTGAAGATCGAGATGTATTTCTGTTCGTTTTGTTGTCCATTCCTGTTCTTTAGTTTCGTGGAGCTCAGCAACACGAGCAAAGAAATTATCAGGAACACTAACCTTTTTTCCTTGTTTTTCTGCCTCCTCCTTCACCAATGCAGGGTCAATGCCATGTGAATCATAGAGCTGTAACAAGGTTTCTTCAGAAACAACCTCTGGTGATTGGAAAAGATTTTGAACTAAGAGCTTTGTTTTTTGCTTTGTCTGTTCATACTTTTCCTGTTCAATAGTTAAGATCGTAGCAACAGAATCTAAAGAATCCATGAGCTCTGGAAAAAGAGGTTGGAGATAGGTTGCGTGCCAACGACATACCTCGGGAAGGGATATCTCCCAGTTGTATTTATCAATAAAAAAAAGTGCCCTTCTCAAAATAACACGTAAATTATAACCACCTCCCACATTACTGGGGAGAACGCCATCAGAAAGCGCTACCAAGAGTGCCCGAGCATGTTCTGCAATGGAGTACAGCGCAGCACTTTTCAAAACCATGGTCTTCAGTGAAGCAACAGGAACATCAATCTTTTTGGCAATATCCATCCAAACCTTGTCGATATTTTCAACCTCATCAACATTGAGGTAGGAAGAATACGGCAAGAACTTACGCATGAGTTTTTCATTCGTCTTTATGCCTGTTTGTTTTCTGAGATACTGCATTACTGTCGGAAAGGTTGTTTCATAACTGGTACTGGTTCCCTGGGTAAACCATGCATTCCGTTCATGACCCATACCCATGTCTAAGACTTTTAGATTGAGTTCTTTTATACCTTCGGGTGTATTTGCATACATCATGTATACCTGATTCCCAAGTTCAAGTCCACGACTGAAATATTCCATACACGGACCGAAATTACCTCCACCAGCCCATGCATCCTCATGAAAGGTAATCTCTTCCTTGGGTAAGCCCAATCCTTGGGTAAGCCAATGATAGATATCACGGAAATACTTTGCTTGATTCCATTCTTGTGGAGCATTAAAGGCATGTTGGCCAATCATGACAAAGCCAGTATAATGGGCTCCAGTAATCCCCACATTGTCAATGTCATTAAAGCGAAGACAAAACTGGGGCACGACAAGCGGATTTGCAGGCGGCTTTACCTCACCACTCACGACATACGGCTGAAAATCATAGATAGAAGCCTGAACAAAATCAGTATCATCACGCCATCTCGCCGCTACAGGATAACGAGGAATAGGTGTATACCCTGCTTCCTGAAACATGGCAGCAAATTTCTGCCAGACTTGGATATAGTCCAAATGATATTTTGCAGGTGTTCCGGTAAAGAATCGAAAACCACCTGAACACGAGGGATCACCGCAGACAGGGCTGTTACAAGCTGTCCAGTAAAACGTGCCACAGGTGCAGTGTTTTCTGACAAATCCTTCTGCCCGTAGCACCTGAGTAACATAATAAGCATCAGGATCTTTGCTGGCCTTTACCTTGAATGCCTTTTTTATTTCTTTATCGGATTGCATGGTGATAAATTAAGTATTTGCTGGGTATTTACGACACTTTTTGTGACTCTCTTTCATTCTCTTAGGTCTTGGATATCGGTTCGTATTAAAAGTTTTGTGGTTATATGACAAAAGGTATATAAATAACCACTAAAAAAGGATCCGCATGCCAATGTATGCACTACCATCACTTGCAGAACCACCAGCCAATTCAGGATTAGCACGTTTTATGAATCATGATCCTCGAGTACATACTTTACTCAGGCTTGTTGAACATGCAGCACAAGGAAATCGTGGGTATACGCTTTATTGGGACGGAAATCTTTCTCTCTACGCTACTGTCAATCTACGAAGAATAAATGGCTCTGTGGAACATATGTTCGGCCAACCTGTTGAGCACCATTTGGTATTAGACGCACTTCCTGAACGAGCACGAACGTATCTTAATGGAGCTACCCTTTACATCGATACTATTACTTATTCCGCACGAGATCCTTATGGAACATCAGCGGCAGTTCAATTCATTGCTCTCCATGAACCATACAGAGCGGAAGAGGCTATATGCCGTTTGGTAGCAGGCCATATGCCAGCTAAGACAAATACAAGCAAATCTAGTCCTGTACGGGAAGTGGGATTTTTCCTCAATCAGCCTACGCCTCCAAGAGAAAGAGTAACCGAAGGCTTGCGGCAAAATGATAGAACCAATGCAGAGGTTGCCATGGATGGGGGAAACCTTGAGGGAAGAATTTATGTACCCCGGCATAAATTGCTATAAGGGCACAGTCAACAAAGCAATAAAATACACTTCTTATACTTTCTCAACCTTTGGATACGTACCCGGAAGCATGAATACCTTAGTGGTTTTGACGGCAACTCCTTTTTCTCCTTTCATGAGAGTTGAACTACCGTGTGCTTTGCCAAGGCAGACCAATTCATCCTTCAAAGTTACGAGAGCAACCAGTTGATCTTTCTCGATAGGTTCTTCGAAAGCACTAATCCCTGGGATATGGAGGATTGCTCCATGACATAAGCTCTCAACCGTGCTATCTAGTACCCATATTTTTGGTAAATGCTGGACTGCATTTTCCGGAGGCTCAACAATAGAACGGATATACTTTTCATTTCCCAGTTCCTTGTAGTAGTAGTATGCGTCAGTAAGATCTTGGAGAGTAACCATGTTCTGCTGATCGAATGGCCCAACCCGCGTTCGAACGAGTTCCTGCATATGAGCGCCACAACCAAGCTGTTTACCAATATCGTGACAAATCTTACGAATGTAAGTCCCTGCCTCACAACCGATCTTAAACAACACATCCTTATCATCGCGCTCAAGAAGCGTAAGATAATACACCTGTCGATAACGCCATTGTCGTTTTACTGCACTCTTCACTGGAGGAAGCTGTTTGATCTTTCCCGTAAACTTCTCTAAAGCGGCTGTAAGGTAAGCATCAGGAACATCTCCATGAAGACGCATAAGCGCAATATATTCTTTTCCAGCGCCTAGTAATGCTTCGGTAATTCTTGTTGCTCTTCCTAATGCAACAGGCAATAATCCAGTAACATTTGGATCTAATGTTCCTGAATGACCACTTTTGGTAATCCCTAGAATCTGTTGGACATAGGCAGAGACTTGGTGTGAGGTCGGTCCCCGAGGTTTGTTAACCCTCACAATGCCATACTGGAGTAACTCCTGTGTTGATCGTTCCTCTGGTCGACAACCAAACTTTTTATCAGTCTTTGCTTTCTTTTTAACAAATACTATACGTGGTGTGCTTTCAAAAGGAAACTGTTCTTTCATGAACTCAAGAAAATAAGGCTTTTTTAAGAATGTTT
Source organism: Candidatus Woesearchaeota archaeon (assembly GCA_016187565.1). NCBI lineage: Archaea > Nanobdellati > Candidatus Woesearchaeota > Candidatus Woesearchaeota archaeon. The sequence continues at coordinate 14,316 of JACPJR010000031.1, read as the reverse complement.
CGCAATAAGAAGATCACTGCAGAGGCAACAAGGGGAACAGTAATATTATCATCCACATCGTACCTAAAGAATGTTATTTCAACAGCCTCTACAGCCATTGCAACAAATGACGCTAAAAATGCCTCAAGTGGACTGACAAAGAACAATGCACCAAGGAATGCTGCTCCCATCCCTGCAATACTTCCCTCAACACGTTTCGCTTGGTTAAAAGGAATATTCCGTTTTCCCCAGGTTTTACCCACAAGATGAGAGACTCCATCACCTAAGGTGAGAACCATAATAGCAGCCAAGGCAATATCTCTCGAAAATAAGAATAAGGGTATGATACAGCCAAGCGTAAATAACATTGCACCTTTACCAGGAAATTTCTCCAAAACTTCCGGACGTTCAAAATGCTTGAGAAACCAATAGACTAGAGGTAGTTTTATGGAATGGGAAAGTATGGAAAGAAGAATACCAACAGCAAACAGCAGGACTAATCTCCAAGGAGTGAGAATATGCGTTACTAACAATAAAACAATCAAAAGACCATAACCAATATGGAAACAACGCCGTCGGATTTCAAAAGGAATAGCCATAGGAAAGACAGAACAGAAAGAGTATAAATATTTTTGGATCTTATGACGTAAAAATAGATTCAATTACCTTACTGGATATAAAGCACGTTGATACGCTTGGAAATATGCGCTTATTTCACGAGTGTATGCGTGCTTACCAAGTATTGTCTTTGCTTCCTGTCCAAGTTCTCTTCTCAAGGTCGCATTGTCAATCAACAATGAAGCTTTTTTAAAAAAGTTCGTCGGAGAGGAAAAGAGTAATCCATTTTTTTGATCACAGATCAGAGCTTTATTTCCAGAGATGGCGGCTGCTAAAACCGGCTTTCCAAGACTCATTGCTTCAAGTATATTGTTAGACTGGCCTTCGCTTTCAGAGGTATTGAGTACGATGTCAACTTCTTGCAATGCAGCAGCAATATTTTCATGGGGAATTGAGGGAATGTAATGGATCCATGAATAAGGTTTAATCGTCTCAAGAAACGATTGAGCAAAATCAGGTTCTAGTACCGAACCAACAACGACAAGATGGATATCACGTTGCTTGTTTAATTTATGAAGGCGAATAAATGCTGGAAGATAAAATGCATGGTATTTTAATCTTCGCAATCCTGCAGAGAGATAAAAAAGAAAGGATTTTTTTGGTATGGTCAGCTTTTCTCGTAAGGCATAAGGCTGTTTGATAAGTTTAACACTCTGGTGAATAATAACTATTTTATGGTGAAGTTGAGGATAATACGCCAGAAGCGTTTTTTGCATGCGTTTATGAAATACGGTAATAACCTGTGTTTTATTGAACACTCGGCAAAGTTTTTTTTGCTTTGATGGTTGATGCAGATCAACATTGATATCAGTTCCTGTTAAGGTAAGCACTAGTGGAATGTTAAGCTGCGTCGCAATCTCCTGAGCAATAATCCCAGACTTATAGCCATGAAATGCATGGATTAATGAGACCTGTAAAGTACGAAGTTTATTACTCGAAATCTGTGCGAATGTAGAGGGCAGGAAAACATGACAAGAAACATGTTTCTTTTGTAAGCCTTCCACAATTCTTGAAACTGTAGTTGCATTTCCGCTAATGGTTGGTGGATAGCTTGGAGTAACAATAGCGACATGAAGAGGATTATTTCCAGCAGCGTGGTTCAAAGAGTTGCTGTGTTGTAAAGGAAAACGACTGAACATAGGATTCACCATGAGTCAGACTAATTCAGAGAATAGTATTTTGGATAGTATCAACATTTGTTTTCCCCACTTTTTGCTCTATAGCAAAATAAAAGTTCGGATGCCAAAAGAGACCGACATTCCATTCCTGCAACAAGATCTTTTCTGGGAGGGCAAAGTTACCAATAGGAAGCTGAGCATTTTTCTCAGAAGAAATGCGAGGATCATACACATAAAAAACATGAGCATGATCATCGTAACCAAGGAGCGTAATAAAGTGGGCAGTAATGAATGCACGAGGATAAAAGTAGAATAATGTTCCAAATATCCCATAGCCAGAACCAATACGAACGACTAACGGAATATTATGTCGAATATGCTCCATAAGGAAATGTAATTTATCCTTGTCATTTGCTGCAAAGAAAAAACCATGAGCGCCACGAAAACCATCTTTCTCGAGTTCGTCAATTAACAATCGAGGTCGCTGGAAATGTTGCGCCATCCACGAGGAGTTATGTGACCATTTTTTACGGATGTATTTCTTCCCACAACTCTGTAAACCATATGACTCACAAATAAAATCAAGATTGTAAAGTTCAGTTGATGAATGATGTTCTTGCTTCCGATAAGGTGCGGTACAGGGAAGATCGATTATAAAAAGCGTCATATCTGCCCATACCGCTTGCCAGTATATAAATATTATTCATCACTCACCACAATTGCGTATTTCCGGTTTGTAACAATCTTTAAATAGTAAACGATCATTGTATCATCCATACTATTGCCAAAGACAGAAGAGTGGGGGATGTTTATGAAGACACAACCAACAAAAGAGAGTAACGCAAAAGAAACAAAAAGGAATAGTGGATTTACCTTACGGGCGGTGATCATCGCGATCCTGATTACGATTTTTCTTACAGCAAGCTCATCCTACATTGCCATAAAGCTTGGTGCACTTCCCTGGCCAATTATTTTTTCCGTTATTGTGGCAGGCGGACTTTTGAAACTCATCAACTGGAGAGGAAAAGAAAATCCCCATGAGATCAATGTGGCGCAGGCAGGGGGAAGTATTGGTGGACTTGTTGCTGCGGGTGTTGTGTTTACTATTCCAGGGATTATTTTTCTTAATCAAAGCAAGGGACTAGCCATACCCCTTCCCAATCCGTGGATACTTGCCCTTCTTACGGTTCTTGCAGGTGTCTTAGGTGTACTTGTTTCAATTCCTTTGAAAAAAGCATTTGTTGATAAAGAAAATTTACCCTATGCCTCAGGAATTGCAGGAGCTGAACTCTTAAAACTGGGTACAAAGGGCGGGAGGCTTTTCTTTGGAGTTGTGTTGGTTGGTGCATTAACCGGGATCTTTGCACTTTTCCGAGATCTCTATTTTCCTGCAGGATGGACCTGGGCTGCACTCATTCCCTTAGGCATATTCCTCACCTTCTATCCAATGCCTCTTGCAGTAAGTGCGGGTTATATTCTTGGCGTTCGTCCAGGAGTTTCATGGTTTTTCGGAGCAATTCTTGGCTGGCTTATCCTTATTCCTATGCTGGCTGCCAAGGGGATGACCTCAGGAAATGCAATTGCACTTGCTCAGAATCTTGGGATGGGCATCGTGCTTGGTTCAGGGATAGGGTTTTTTATTATCTACCTCATTCCAAGGATGAAAAAACTTTTCGCTCCATTCCTTAAGGGCTCATCATGGTACGCTCTTATGCTGCTCTCAGTAGCCTCAGTGATTGCGTTAAGGGTTGGAGGTGTTCCTCTTATTGCTGCATTACTCACGGTGTTGGGTACATGGATTATGGTTATTGTAGCAGCACGAATGACCGGAGAGACAAACATTGATCCCTTAGAACAGTTCGGTATCTTTGTGGGATTAATTATTGCCCTCATCTATGGATTACTAGCAATCAACCTTGATCCCTTTGCTTCGTTTCTTATTGTTGCCTTTGTCAGCGTCGCTTGTGCAGTCGCAGGAGACATTGGCCATGATTACAAATCAGCACAGATTCTCGGCACTCGGATTTCTGATATTGTACGGGTTGATCTTATTGCGGTTGTTGTTGCCGGGCTTATTGCACCCTTCGTACTCCATATCATCTTCCAAGGATTTCAGGCACAACTGTTTACACCAACCATGCCTGCTCCTCAAGCACAGCTCGTTGCTGGAAGCATCTTTGGTTTTGCATATCCTCTCGCTTTTATGATTGGCTTTGGACTTGCATTCTTAGTGGAACTCATCAACATGCTCCTTCCAAAAAATAGACGAAACAAAGTATTGATGATGCCCTTAGGAATTGGCCTTTTTCTTGGATTTGCCATTGCCATTCCCCTTGGAATAGGAGCTTTACTCCGATGGATTGTTGATAAAAAGTATAGTTCGCTCTCGCACACGGTTCTTCTGATTGCAGCAGGTGTCATGGGTGGTGAAGGAATTGCAGGATTTACTGCTGGTACACTTACCGTAGCAGGAGTTGTATTTACCACCGGAGCATTCGTACTTATAGGTATCCTTGCAATCATAGCGGTTATGTCATTTATTTGGTATATGAAAAAAGAGGATACGCATGATACTTGGCATTGATCTTGGTTACAGCTCTACGAAATTTGTGGTTATGCATGAAAAGAAAATCGTCATGAAAGAGATCAGGATTAAAGAAAGCAATAAATCCCTTCCGCGGCTGATTGATGCGCTTTGTAAACAGTATCCACAGATAAGAAAAGTGGCAATTACTGGAGGAAATTCTTCAACTAGTGCTGTACAGCATACTTTACCGGTGCACCACATTAGTGAAATTGTTGCTATTGGTACTGGTGCATTATTTTTGGCACGTGAAGGAAAAGGAGTAGTTCTCAGTTGTGGAACCGGAACCTGTATGGTCTATCAAGAGAGCCAAGAAAGTATTCATATTGGAGGAACAGGAATTGGTGGTGGGACATTATTAGGGTTAGGAAAGCTCTTATTGGGAACAGAAGATGTTGAAAAGATTACTACTCTCGCAAAAAATGGAGACAACACACGAATTGATGTCACCATTCAGGATATTATTGGTGGTCCCCTCGGCATGTTGCCTCCAGAGATTACTGCAGCAAATTTTGGAAAAGTAACAAGCACAAAAAAAGAAGACATTGCTCATGCCATTGTCACCCTTGTCGCAGAAGGCATTGCTTCGGTAGGTATCCTCGGTGCACAATTAAAGAAGGAGAAACAACTCTATCTCTGTGGGAGAGTAGTAACCATTCCTCTCATCTATGAGAAAATCGAGATGATTGCTCAGCTCTTTGCTTGCTCTGTTGTTCGTGTTCCTGATGCACCCTATGCACCAGCAGTCGGAGCTGCCTTGATTGTTGGGGAAAGAAGATAGAAGAAATAGACTATGTCCTTCTTATAGCAAAAGACTACATTGTCCAATTATTTATGTCTTTGAGTATACTTTGCCATTTTTTCCAAAATCTGCACTAGATGTTGTACACTCTCTGCAATTGGAATATCCATTTGTCTAGCTTCTCCAAGCTGTGTCTGGTTTGTATATCCCCATCCTGCGAGAACACTCTTTACACCTGCTTCGTAGCACGGTTTTAGATTGGGCATTGAATCTTCAACAAAGACTAAATCTCCAATCGTTCTACCTCTTTCTTGCGCAATAACCCTTAAAGTATTCGCTTTTGTGTCTATGGTGTCTCTTACCATACTCTTGGGGATTATATCTCCAATTCCATATCTATCAACCAGAGCAACTACAAGTGCAGCTTCCTTTGCTGTTATGACATATTGTCCATCTCAAAGTTCTGCTTCATGCATATGCCTTACAGCTTCAGGTATCCCTGGGAATGCTGGCTGCAATCCATACCATGCTTCTGTATCTCTTTCCTTGATATTCCTTCTTATGTTTTGAAATGCCTCATAGAATACATCCTGTATTCCTTCATCAAGTCCTTTCTTGAAAGCCTTGAATTGAGCTTCTGTCTCTATTTGTGCGTCTTTCCCTCTTCGCATTGCTTCAAGGATTGCATATCCATCCTTACCTTTCTGAACAAACGGGTTCAATCGTTCAAACCTTGCATATTGCTCTTTCATTTGTGCCATCTTTGCAGCATACTCGCTTGCGGTAACTATTTGGTTACCCGGAGTTATCTGCAAGTCAGTGTCTGGGTGCACTGTCAAAAAAGCATCAGCACAAATGATAAATCTCTCTGGGAGAGAATGGGTCATTGTACCCGAGCTGTCCCACACTAATATTTTTTTACCGGTCATTTTGTTTTATCATCGCAAAACCTTTTGTAGCATCCAAGTAAAGTTGGTCACCGGTTTGGAAAACCCGCGTCGCATTACCAGTTCCTACTATACAAGGAATCTTATATTCTTTGCTTAGTTGAGCAGCATGGCAGGTTACACCACCCTCATCAGTAATAATTCCAACTATTTTATCGATGATTACTATATAATCTGGAGAGGTTGTAGGGGTGACGACAATTTCGCCAGGTTGCGTTGACTCTATCTCGCTCTTAGCCATAATCTTTCTCGCTTGAGCTGTCACTTCGCCCGGGAAAGTAGGTGTTCCTGTTACCTTTCCGTTGCCATTTCCCTGAGAATGAAGAATGGTATATTCGTCGGTGAATATTCGTGTGACACCATCATACGTAATTAAAGCAAAGCCTTTCTTTCGCTTGTCAATCTCTGCTCGATATTCTAGTGATTTTTCCGGGTGTGCAAATGCGTCCTTAATCTCACCAGGTATCAAGTAGACTAAGTCTGGCGCATCAAGGCCTGCCTGTTGTGCAATCTCATCAAACGCCCATTGCATATAGAACTTAGCTTCACTCATTGCATCTTTTCTCTGTGCCCTCAAATAAATGCAGTCTCTGATTGTTCGGACAATTCGTTTATCTTCTTCAGTAAACGTGAGCTGCTCGTAAGTTGCTTCAATATCTTCCTCAATATGGTGAAGATTCGCTCGTGCAGCATCATATTCCTTTGCACAATCCTTGTCAAGCACTCTCCTGATTCTATTGATTACATCATCCAGCGACCAGGAATCTCCTTTGAAATGTCTTGTTCCTACCCATCCAAATGTAGTGATATGCTGCAATAATGCAGCATGTAATGTAGGTTGGTCTTCTAAGGCAACTTTCGCTGTTTCATTCGATGTCAGGAAAGCATCTTCAAGTGCTGAATCCCCTTGGATAAGAGCGCCTAATTGGTATCTTGCCATCTCTTCTTGTGTTACCATATAAGGTTTGGATGGCTTTTGCAGTATCTCTGCAAGCTTTGCTACGGGTATATCTGGAGTTACATACTTTTTAACTATAGTATCTAGCTGTTCTGTGGTGCATGGATCAACGACTCCTGGGAATAAAGGTAAAAACGTCATTAACTTAGTTTGTTCAACACAATATCTATCAAAGGCATCCATTGCTGGAAGTGCCCCTGATTCTTTTCCTACGGCAATTAAAGCATTACACTGGTTTTCACAAGCACTTACAATGAAATCAAGGTAATCCTGGCCACCCGCCTTTACCCGTGCACTAAATTCTTCCAGTTCTTGGGCATCATGGTATATTTCTTGATGATCAATTTTTCTGCCAGTTAATGCAAATCCTGGCAACTTTAAAGTATCTGCTAGGTATTCCACTCCTGCTCTCTGGGCAAAGTATTCAAATAATACAGTCATGTCTCTGTTCAAAAAAGGAACCCATTTCATTTTTTCACTCCTACGGGAAGCATTGGCATTACTGTCAAATCTCTATTCTGGGTTACATAAACTAAATCAGTTATGGTCCATTCCATATCTTGTGGAGCACCAAAGCTGCTCTGGGTTTTTCTTCCAATCATACCAAGTTCAAACAAATCTTTATCTCTCAATGGCATCTGGTTTGTTACTGGTCTTTTTCTATATCTACCGTCAGTATCGATATACTCTGCCGCTCTCTGATGGCCTGGTTTGACGTAAGCCAACTCCAAATTTTTATCAAGAACATATAGTGCAGGAGTTATGTCTCCAGCGACTAATGGACCACATAATCCTTCACAAGCTTCAATCAGTGTATATTCTCCTTCTACTCCGGTGTACATCACACCAGAAGAAATACCATTTTTCATGTCCTGTACTAAAACACCCATTTGGTTACTTGATGGGTCAAAGCCAAACTTTACGCTGTATGATAATGCTCTTGGCGAAAATAAGCTTGCCCAACATTTTTTAATTCCCTCAACCATTTGGTCCGCTGTTCTATGATTTAGATAGGTCTCAAATATGCCAGCAAATGAACTCCCTCTTCCATGCACCATTCTGCTATCTTCATAAATTCCGCTGGACCTTGTAATTGAACTAGGCACATCGAGAACATGATATGCTTTTCTGACGCTATCAAAAAAACCATGCACCTTTGCACCGATAATCATCTGCACATAATCACCAGAGATAGACTCCAATTGTGCTTTGTCTGCTTGTGCTCTCTCAATTAAATTTGGCAGTGCACTTAACTTACCTAGAATACCCGTTTCTTGCAGGAATTGGTAATAAAATGCCGTTGTTGCTACAAATCCTTTCGGAACATTAAACATTCTGTACATAATTGCTTGATTTGCTGCCTTATTCCCAACTAACTTTCTATCTGGTTCTCTGTGAGATGCTTCTTCAAGCCATAAAATATCCTGGCCAGGTACTCTTGCTAAATCCCTTCTTACTATGTGAATATAAGGCGTAGCTTTTTCAGGTGATCTCAGGCTTTCATATGCTTCCATCGTAATCTTTTCAATTTTCCCTCTACCTGCATCAACACACAATGGCTGTCCATCTTCTACACCCTCAATAATCTCGGGAACTCCTACGATACAAGGAATCTCATGCTCCCTTGCAATCTGTGAAGCATGTTGGCTTACTCCACCTTCTGAGGTAATGGCTGCACTTGCCATATCCATCAAAGGCACATAATGAGGGGTTGTCCTATAGGCAATTAAGACATCTCCTTTCTTAAATTTTTCATGGTCTGTTTCATACCTCAAAATCCTTCGCGCAAAACCAACAACCTTGCCCGGGAATACGGGAGTGCCTTCATACTCAGTCTTTGCTTTAGCAGCTTCCTGCCACGCGAATTCAGCAGCCATTATCTGCAATGCTTCTTGACCCGTGTAAAGGTGTTCAACACCATCTTCTGCGTGCCATAAGAATGCATTTTGCCTGGCTAGAATAGCATCTCTGTCTATCTCTCCAGTTACCATCAACTGTTTGTAATCATTTGAAAGCATTAAAGCAGTCATTCGCTCGCTTAGATCAAACCTCCGCACCATTTCAGCCCTGAATTTACTAAGCTGATATGCGGCTCGTGACATAAAGTTACCTTTTCTTTCCTTAAGATCACCCATTGCTGCAAGTGCATCATACAATGCTAGTTTCTCTGGCTCTAAACGTAAAGCTTCTGCTGCCTCTGCTCTAGTCATTCTCTGAGAAGATGGTTTTTGCTCTCCAAGAACCATCTTCTCTAACCTTCCTTGGAAGTCTTCAACTCCCCAGGTAGGGCCAATCCATTTGTAAGGAATCCAATCAAATTGTGCTGCATGTTGCTCTAGCCTTGCCTGATATTCTGGCGGAAGGTTTCTTACATCAACACCATTTACCTTTATCTCTTCAGCCATTGCTCGTAACACTTGTTCCTCTCGCTTAGGCCAAGATACATAGCTCCCAGAAGTCAAGGAGGTATAGAATTCCCCAAAATCACTAGGACTTAATCCTAACTCAGAAATTCGTGTAAAAAGCTCTGGCTCCAAAAGATTTTGCAATGCGCGTCCACCAAATATTGGCATTGAAGAATGAACTCCCAACCTCCAGTAAGCATCAGTCACATCAGTAAATACCTGCAATAATTCTGAAGGAGATAATCCTACTAGATCTGTATCTCCCATACAATCTGCCAAACGAACAAGCTCTGTCCCTCTTCGCTCAGTTTCTGTTTGCCATTCTCCAACTACATTTGGGTTTCTTGCAAGTTGTTCTAAGAAACTTGCCCCGAATACATCTACATCTCGTGTTCTGAAATATTTTTTAGATGTTCCACTCTTCCAATGATGAAAAGCTCCAATAGTGGTACCAAACATCTTCTCATACTCAGCACCGGCAAGTGCATTTACTCGGTGTATTTCTAATGTCAAAAATGGTGCAGACCCGCCAAATCCACTATTCCGCATCCATAACCACCATTTATCCGGTGATTGCTGATTACTCATTTCAGACATTTTTTGCCCCAGAAAAAAACATCCCCTTATATCAGTTAGGGAATTCAAGTAGATTAATAAACTTAATCTCCTTTCACACACTAAAGGTAGGGAATCGGGTCAAAAAATGATTATAGCCCATTGAGGTGGAATAAAATGAAATCAATAAAACAAATGTTGATGTATGGATTCTTGGTCTGGTTAATTCCTTTTGTGATTGCATTTTTGATTTTTCCCATTCACGAGTCAAACCGTATTCTTTTTGAATCAATAATGCCTGTTGGCTTAACGATAAGCGTGGTGCTTTTTGCAAATCTTTATTTCAGAACAGTAACTAAGAAATTTCTTCAAGAAGGATTTGTTCTCGGCATAGTTTGGCTTGCTATAAACATTGTGATTGACTTGTTGTTCTTTATGCAAGGACCGATGAAAATGCCCTTTTCTCAATATGTTATGGACATTGGTCTAACCTATATCATGATTCCGGTCATTACCACCGGCTTTGGGTATCTGATTGAAAACAGACAGAAAGAGAAAGGACATCAATAGAAATTCAGAGAAAACTCAAAACCAGCCGCGCTTTCTGAAGAGAGAGATCATAAACGTAACAAGCAAGGCCATAGCACCCACCATTACCCAAAATCCATACGATGTATTTGCTCCAGGAAGCACGACAAAATTCGTACCATAGATTCCTGAAATGACAGTTAAGGGCAGTGCAATCGTTGCAATAATACTCAAGACTTTCATGATCTCATTCAAATTATGAGAGGTTGCTGAAAGATAGGCATCAAAGGTGCTGCCGATGGCTTCGCGGTAATTATCAACCGTATCTGCAACCCGAATAGAATGGTCATAGACATCACGGAAATAGGGAAGTGCTTTTTTGGTAATAAAACGGTATTCGTTTTTCGCGAGAAATGAGAGCTTTTCACGTTGGGGGATAACAACCTTTTTGATAAGGACAATTTTTCGCTTCAATTGAAGTATCTTGGTAAGTAATACTGGTTCTGGTTTTTTTGTGACGAGTTCTTCGATCTGTTCAATTTGATCATCAAGTTCTTCAAGTACAGGAAAAAAATTATCAATCTCCATATCAAGAATTTTATGAAGTAAGAAATCTGGTCCTTTTGTTAACAGCGGCTCGAGTTGATCTGGGGCATTTTTCAAACGGGTAAAAGAAGGAATTTCATTGAGATGGTTGGTAATCAGAAAAGTCTGGTTAATAACAATATCAAGTTCAACAAGTTCCACAGAACGATTCTTCCGAAGTCCGTAAAAAACACACAGCAAATAATCAGGAAATTCCTCAATCTTAATACGCGTATTCTGCTTGACAAGATCCTCAACAGTTAAGGGATGGAGTTGCAGGATATTTTTGAGCTGTTCTGCCTCGTCTTTGGTAATTGCAGTAACATCAAGCCAGAGTTTTTTATCCTTCAGTGTGGCAAGATCTTTAAGATCAGCACGCTTCAACTCTCCATCAAGGTAAAAAAGATCAATCATGTGTTTTTCATCCTCGCATTTTTATAAACAATAGTTCGATGAGGATACGGAATTTCGATGCCTGCGCTATCAAAGCGTTCTTTGATGTTCTTGTATAAGTCACAAGACATGGTAAACCCAGTTTCAGGATCTGCTGCCCAGACCCATGTACGGAGTGTAATGCCAGAATCAGTTAAACCAATAACTCGAACTGGAACAATGGGCTCTTTTTTTGTGACTTCATCATGAGTTCTATTATCAATATGGCTTGGGTGTTTTAATGCTTCCTCTTCCATGATCTTCATGGCTTTATCAAGATGCGTATCATAGCTCACGGAGAAATCAATGATATTACAGAGTTTTTGGCTGCCAAGAGTTGCATTCTCAACATTCTGAGAACTGATGAGGGTATTCGGAACAATAATAATACGCTTGGTTTCAATATCCCGAACAACAACATGACGAAGATTAATGTCCTCCACAATGCCCTTCACCTCAGGACCAACTCTAATCCGATCACCAACACGGAAGGGTTTGAAAATAGTAATAAAAATACCACTAACAACATTTGCAAATACCTGTTGGGAGGCAAAACCAACAATAATCGCTAAGATCCCTGCACCTGCAAAAAGTGATACTGATAATGCCCTGAGTGAGGGGACCGAATAAATAGCAATGCCAATACCCATGATAAAGATAACTGCTGAGGTAAGATGCTGGAAAAAGCGGTAATGGGTTGGATCAACCTTCAAGATGCGTGAGGATTTGGCAAACGAGCGTGAGAGTAATTTACTGACAATGCGCTGAACAACAAAGGTAAGGAGTAAAATACCTAGGATAAAGAAGATGGTAAAGGTGCTTTCTCGCAAGACGGTAATGATATTTTCCATGCGTAATGACATACGAACAACCCAAACAAGAACATACTTGTTTATAAGGTTTTTGTTTAAGATTTGATTGAATTTCGAATTGTTGAGATTTGATCCTCTTTCATCTTCAAAAGAATATTTTTACTGGTTACAAAGAAATCCTTACAGTAAGATCTTATTTGTGAGATTGTCTTCGTATCAACCGGCCTATTTGCATAGTACTGGAGATCTGTTCTCGCAGAAAAAGCTGACACCACTTAATCGAAACCATAAAAATACCTCCAGACAATTTGGATAAAATCCTCTGTTCCAAAGAGAAGAATGTGATTATTTACCATCTCCTTAATAAGATTATTTTTCTGAGATAAGAGACGAATAAATTCTTTCGTGGTAAAGTACTGCATATGCATCGGTAAGTCAAAAAGCTTACCTTTTTCATCATAGTCATTGTGTATTTTCTTTCCTATAATAAAACAATCTACATCTGAATCACTTTTCTCAGTCCTATTTGCATAGCTTCCGAATATTCCAACAATTCTTGTATCATTCCGAAAGATGTGCTCAATTTTTGGGTGTCTTGTAAAAAAATCTATTCTTTTGCTAATCTCAGTCTGCACCAAGAGATCTTTTATCCTCGGATTTCGCAGGCTCAAAGCAAAAAACTTTAGATTTCCTTGTTTCTGTGAAGTAAGTATGCCCTCACTCTCTAGTTCGTTGAGCGTAAGCGCAATATTCTTCGGACTCATATTCACTTTTCCCACAAGCTGTCTTCCATACATTCTCTTCGTAAAATCGTTAGTAAAGTAAGAGAGAATCGTTACATATTTAGTGTGTATCATTTTACTCAATTGAGTAATTATTTACATATATATAAAGTTATCGACAATTAAGTATTTATTCTCAAGTAGTCATAAAGCAAAAAGATTATATAGAAGAATTGATTTCTTTGCCTTTATGAAACATTCGCTGTATGAAATGGCTGGACCAGTGCCTCCTGCTCATAGAAGATATGAAATTTTAGCAATACCTGATACTACTTCTCATGAAGAAGTCAGGCGGAGAACACAGGGGTATCGTCATTGTGGAACCACTGAGGGATTAGAGCCAAGAGATTTTTCTGAACATTATCGTTTTCAGGAACTCCTGCATGTTCCTGTATCTTGTGTAGGCTCTCTTGATGAGAGAACATCACCATATCTATTGGCAGAGCGAGTTCATGGGCCAGGCCTTGGAAGCAGAATTAAAGAAGCTTTAAGAACTCTTCGTGGTCTTGATACACCTGGATTATTGGGTAACCTGGATCTCTTGGATGAAATCTCAGGCTATGAACAAGTCAGTGGTACACTCTATCTCCTTCGGCGACCATCACTGACGGATACACATCCTGAAAAACTATCCATTATGACTGATGCACCTCAGCCACTAAGGCGTTCTGATGATGTTCCTCCACATTATTCGAGAGTTATCGCTGTTGCAGAGGGTGATGGAGAACTTACTTTTGTTGATGGCAAAGTAAGCCTCGATGGAAGACCACTACCTGTTTTCCATAATTTTGTAACGGGATATCATGCAGACCATGGTCCAGCTGAGTTTAGCAGACTCGGTGATTTTAGTGACATGCATATCAGGACTTTACGACCTAGTAATGATAGTCACCACAATGGTCCATGGCTGATACGGTAAATTTATTTCGCTCATTCTGTAAGAAAATTCACATCGTCCCTTTCTTTCAATAAGGCCAAAAATCTTACGAAAATCTATCCAAAACACACATAAAGAATAACTTCTCACTTCAGAAAGAGATGAAAAACCAAAATAGTTATATAAAAGGTAAACATTATAGGTTTACTATTGAATACAAAGCATTACTATGAAAAAAAACTCAAAGAAGGGAATGGATGAAAGAAGAAAACAAAAAGCTACTATGATCAAGCGGATTATACGGAATGTAGTCAATGAATCCCTTACCATTCCTGACAATGCTATCATCTCCCTTGATGTAGAAACCTCTCTCATTATTTTCACGAAAAAGCGT